>JBILLY010000237.1:0-6927 GCA_044375835.1 Opitutaceae bacterium | reverse complement strand
ATTCTGCTCACGCCGTTCCAGGTCTCCACGACCAAGGACTCCGGCTACTTCGCCGAAAACACCCTCGCCGGCTCCCGCCTCAACACCAACCTCGCCGACCTCGCCGCCTCGATCACCGTCGTGACGAAGCAGCAGATGGAGGACACCGCGGCGCTCGATATCAACGACGTCTTCAAATACGAGGCCAGCACCGAGGGCTCCAGCACCTACACGCCGTCGATCGTCGACCGCGGCACCGCCAAGGACTCCGTCGCCGGCTACAGCTTCGGCAACAACGGCGACTCCACCACCACCGCCCAGTCCAACCGCATCCGCGGCCTCGCCGCGCCCGATGCCGCGATCAACAACTTCCCGACCAACAACCGCATTCCCTTCGACTCCTACAACACCCAGTCGGTCGAGATTACGCGCGGTCCCAACTCCCTCCTCTTCGGCCTCGGCACGCCCGCCGGCATCGTCAACCAGACGTCCGCCCAGGCCCTGCTCAACAAGGAGACCAACCAGGTCGTCCTCCGCACCGACCAATACGGCTCGTTCCGCACGTCGCTCGCCTTCAACCGCACGCTGATCAAGGACAAGTTGGCCGCCTACGGCGCCTTCCTCTACAACGACCAGCAGTTCCAGCGGCAGCCGTCGCGCGACCTGACGCGCCGCCAATACGGCGCGATCACCTGGAAGCCCTTCGAGAAAACCGTCATCCGCGGCTTCGCCGAAAACTTCCTCAACAACGCCAACCGGCCCAATTCTCTCACCCCGCGCGATTTCGTCACGCCGTGGCTCGCCGCCGGCCGCCCGGCCTACGATCCGACCACCCGCATGATCACGGTGCTCGACACCGGCCGCTCCTTCGGACCCTACGTTTCCAACGTCAACTCCCCCGGCTACGCCGCCACCGTCAACACCATCCTCGGCGCCGGCGCCCCGAGCACGCTCAACAACCCGCTCTTCGTGCCCGGTATCCAGTTCGAGGACACGGCCCGCCCGCTGCGCCTGATCGACGGCGGCCGTTCGATCGCTTTCTTCCAGCGCAATCCCGTCGTCGCCGGCGTCGCCTACCCGACCGCGCAGACCAACCCCGCCACGCCCACCGTCGCCTTGGCCACGCTCTGGCCCGCCGGCGATCCGCGCTACCTCATGGCCGACCGCCAGTGGTCGTCCTCGATCAACCTACCGATCCCCACGACGTCGATCAACGGCCGCACGTTCACCTACGGCAGCTACCAGCTGCCGGGCGTCACGAACAAGTCGATCTACGACTGGACGGAGTATAACCATCTCCAGACCAACTTCGCCTCGCTCCGCGCCTCGAACTACAACCTCGAGATCGAGCAGCAGATTCTGCCCAACCTGTTCTTCAGCGCCGGCTGGCTCCGCCAGGACCTCGACGGCGTCGAGAACTACACGATGAACCAGCTCACCGGTGCCACCATCCAGGTCGACACCAACCAGAAGCGCGTCGACGGCACGCCCAATCCCTACTTCGGCATCCCCTTTGTCTCCGAGGGCGTCGGCGGCGGTATCGACACCTTCTACTCGCCGCAGACCGACGACAACTACCGCGCGATGCTGGCCTACGACCTCGATCTCACCAAGCAGGCCAACGTCCTCAAATACCTCGGCCGGCACCGGCTGCTCGGCCTCGGCACCAAACAGCATGTCAGCCGCGCCATCGAACGCTGGCGCAACAATTTCGTCGACGGCGATGCCGACGCCCGCCTGCGCTACGTCTCCAATCTCCAACTGCCCGGTATCCAGCAGGCGCTGAGCACCGCCATCATGCGCAAATACTACCTCGGCAACCCCGGCGGCCCGCAGGCCCGCGCCACCCAGTCCGCCGGCTTCTACGGCAACCAGGGCTGGGACCAACCGATCTCCTCCCAGATCCAGGTTTACAACTACGCCACCGGCCAGTTCCAGAACGACACCATCACCGAGCAGACCCTCTTCTCCAGCGCCGGCAGCTTCCGCACCCGCCGCGAGGTGAAGAGCTGGACCCTCGCCGCCCAGAGCTATCTTTGGGACGACCGCCTCATCACGACCCTCGGCATCCGCCACGACGACTACCGCGCCCGCATCACGACTCCCGGCGCGCTGACCGACATCAACGGACGCGTCACTTCCCCCGCGCTCACCAACGCCGAACTCTTCAAGTCCAACTCCACCGGCATCATCGACCGCGAGCGCGTCATGAGCCGCTGGGCGCGCTGGGATGCGCTCGAAGGCGACACCAAGACCGTCGGCGCCGCGTTCCGTCCCCTCAAGGGCCAGGGCTGGGTTTCCCGCCTGGCGGGCGGCTCCGACACCCTCGTCGGCGAGTTCCTGAACGGCCTCACGTTCTACTACAACAAGTCCGACAACTTCAACCCGCCCGCCACCTACCAGACCGACTACTTCTTCAAACCGCTCGCGAAGCCCACCGGCAAAGGCCAGGACGGCGGCATCGGCTTCAACGTGATGAAGAACAAGCTGGTCGTGCGCCTCAACTGGTATGAAAACGAGAGCCAGAACGAGCGCACCGGCGCGGCCAACACGCTGCTCACCCGTCTCGCGTATTCGGATACGACCACCGGCATCCCGTGGGCCAGCGCCGTCCAGCGCATCCGCAACGGCATCGCCGCCGGCCGCACCCTCCAGCAGGTCATCTCGACGCCCAACTGGAACACCGACGCGGTCAACAACGTCTCCGACCAGGCCAACCAGCAGAAAATCTACGACCTGATCCAGCTCCCGCTGAACTACTACGCCGGTCTCAGCTCCGGCGCCACGCAGGACAGCAAGGCCAAGGGCGTAGAACTCCAGCTCACGTTCAACCCCACGAGCAACTGGACGATGAAGCTCACCGGCAGCAAACAGCAGAGCACCTACACCAACATCGCGCCCCAATACGACGCGTGGCTCGCCGAGCGCCTGCCCAAGTGGACGACGAGCGCCGCGCCCGAAATCCCCGACTTTGTCGATCCCAACACCAGCCGCCGCTGGTCGCTCTCCAAGTTCTGGACCGGTTACGGCTACACCGGCGTCGCCCAGATCGAGAACACCGACGGCAACACCAGCGCGCAGGCCTACCACAACAATGTCGTCGTCTCGCAGGTCGCGCTCGCCAAGGCCCTCGAGGGCGCCCGCTCCCCGCTCGAGCGCCAGTATCACGGCTCCTTCCTCACCAACTACGCCATCCGCGAAGGCCGCTTCAAGGGCTGGTCGTTCGGCGGCGCCGAGCGCTGGGAGTCCAGGGCCGCCATCGGCTTCTTCGGCAAGGTCGGCGATCCGGTCAACTCGCCCACCGTCATCAACCTCAACGACGTCACCCGGCCCGTCTACGACAAGGGCAACTTCTACACCGACCTCTGGGTCGCCTACTCGCGGCGCATCTTCAAGGACCGCATCGGCTGGAAGATCCAGCTCAACGTCAACAACGCGCTCGAGGACGGCCGTCTGATGCCGACGCAGGTCAACTTCGACGGCACGCCGTGGGCGTTCCGCATCATCGACTCCCGCCAGTTCATCCTCACGTCGACGTTCAACTTCTGACCGCCTTCCGCGCGCCGGCCGGCGCTGCGGTCGCTCAACCGGGCTCCTTCCGTGCGGGAGGGGCCCGTTTCATTTCCGCCCGCCGTCGTCGGCCCGCATCGGAGGTGGCGTCCGTCCGCCGATTCGTGCGAATCATCTCTCCGTGGCGCCTCTCCCCCACGCCTCTCCGTTGACGACCCGCCGCCGTGCCTCGCTGCTGCCCGCCGCGCTGCTCGTGGCGGCCGTCTTTGCCGTCTACGCCAACAGCCTCGACGCGCCTTTCCTCTTCGACGATGCCGGCGCCGTCGTCGAAAACCCGACGATCCGCCGTCTCGTCTCGCCCGGGATTTTCTTTCCGCCGACCGATGGCAGCACCGCCACGGGTCGGCCGTTGGTCAACGTATCCTTCGCGCTCGACCATGCGCTCCACGGCCTCTCGCCGCGCGGGTTCCGTCTCACCAACGTCGCGCTGCACGCGGCGAGCGCGCTGCTGCTCTTTGCGCTGCTCCGGCGCACTCTGTCCGTTGCGCCGGAGGTCCGCACCGGCGTTGCCCGATCGACGAAGCGGACCGGGGAGTCCGACGGGCGCCGCCCCGCCGGCGTCGCCTTCGGTGCCGCCGCGCTCTGGGCGCTGCACCCGCTGCAGACCGAGTCCGTCGTCTGCATCGCCCAACGCACGGAACTGCTCTGCGGTTTCCTCTACCTCGCCACGCTGTGGGCCTTCGCCCGGGCCGTTGATCCGCACGGTGCCTCGGCGTCGGCCTCGCGCCGTTGGCTGGCGGTTTCCGTCGCCGCGTGCCTCGCCGGCATGGCGGCCAAGGAAGTGATGGTCACGGCTCCGCTGGTCGTGCTCCTCTACGACCGGACGTTTGTGGCGGGCACCTTCGGAGCGGCGTGGCGGGCGCGCCGCGGCTACTATCTGGCACTGGCCGCCACCTGGGTTTTGTTGGCGGCTCTGGTCGCGTCCGGCGGCGGGGCGCGCGGCGTCGCCGCCGGCCTCGGTCTCGGCGTCTCCTCGTGGTCGTATCTGCTGACGCAGTGCGAGGCGCTCGTGCTCTACTTGCGCCTGGCCGTGTGGCCGCACCCGCTCGTGCTCGATTACGGCACCGGCGTGGTCACGACCGCCGCCGCGGTCTGGTGGCAGGGGCCCGTCGTTCTCGCGCTGTTGGCGGCTACGGTCTGGGCACTGGTGCGGCGGCCGCGCTGGGGCTTCGCGGGTGCGGCGTGGTTTCTGATTCTGGCGCCCAGTTCCAGTTTCGTGCCGCTCGTCACGCAGACGATCGCCGAGCACCGGGTGTATCTGCCGCTCGCCGCGGTGATCGTGCCGGCGGTCGCGGCCCTCGCACGGGTGCGCCCGATCGTCGCGTGGTCGGGCACCGCTGCGATCGCGCTCGTGTTCGCCGCGGTCACCGTCCGGCGCAACCGCGACTACCGTGACCCGGCGACGATCTGGTCGGCCAACATTGCCGCCTTTCCGCAGGGCGCGCGCGCCCATCACAACCTCGCGCTCGTGCTCGCCGAGCGCGGGCGTAGCGCCGAAGCGCACGCGGCGTTCGCGCGCGCGGTCGCGCTCGATCCGGGTTACGTCGCCGCGCACGCGAGCTGGGCGATGGCGTTGCTCGCCGAGCGCCGCTTCGACGAGGCCATCGCGCGCTTCCGGCAGGCGCTCGCGCTCGCGCCGCGCGACGGTGCCGCGGCCGAGAAACTCCGCCCCGCGCTCGCCGACACCTACGTCGAACTCGGCCGCCTCGCCGAGCGGGAACGCGGCGCCGAGGCCGCCGAGACGCACTACCGTGCGGCGCTCGCGCTGCTGCCGACTTGCGCGCCCGCCCATGCCCGCCTCGGTCTGCTCTGTGCGAAAACCGACCGCCTGGCCGAGGCCGCCCACCATCTAGGCGAGGCCGTGCGGCTCGCGTCCGGCGACGTCGAGTCGCGCGTGAATCTGGGCAACGTCCTCCTCCTGCAGGAGCGGCCCCGCGAGGCGCTCGTCCACTACGAGTCCGCCCTGCGCGCCCGGCCGGACGACGCGCGTTTGCGCGAGAACATCCGTCTCGCCCGCGAAGCGCTGCGCTGATCTTTTCCGCCGCATGTCCGCCCGCCACCCCGCGCCTGCGCTCGGCGCCTTCGCTTGCGACCTCCTGCTGCGCGCCGGACTCGAATCCGACAAGGCCGCCGCCGTGGCCGAGGTGTTGGTCGAGGGCGACCTGCTCGGCCACACCACGCACGGCCTCGCGTTGCTGCCGGCCTATCTCGCCGAGATCGAAAGCGGCAAAATGACCAAGGGCGGCGCACCGGAGGTCGTCGCCGATTTCCCCGTCGCGCTCACCTGGGACGGCCGCCGGTTGCCCGGGCCTTGGCTGGTTCGCCGTGCGCTCGACGTCGCCATGGAGCGCGCCGCGACCCTCGGGCTCGCGACCGTCTCGATCCGTCGCAGCCACCACATCGCTTGCCTCGCGGCCTACCTGCAACGCGTCGCCGAGCGCGGCTTCATGGCGCTGCTGACCTGCTCCGATCCCAATGTCTGCAGCGTCGCGCCCTTCGGCGGGCGGCGCGAAGTGTTCACGCCGAATCCGCTCGCCGCCGCTTGGCCCACGGCCGGCGACCCCGTGATCCTCGACGTGTCGATGTCGATCACGACCAACGCCCTCACCAAGCGGCTGCATGCGGAGGGAAAGCGTTTTCCGGGCACCTGGGCGTTGACGGCGGCCGGCGAGCCGACCGACGACCCGGCGGCGCTCTACGCGAAGCCGCCGGGCACGTTGCTCCCGACGGGCGGCCTCGACCACGGCCACAAGGGCTATGCCTTTGCCCTCCTCGTCGAGGCGCTCACCGGCGGCCTTGCCGGACACGGGCGGGCCGACGCCCCGGAAGGGTGGGGCGCGACCGTGTTTGTGCAGGTCATGAATCCCGCCTGCTACGCCGGAGCCGACGCCTTTCGCCGCCAGACGGAGCGTGTCGCCGAGCTGTGCCGCGCCACGCCGCCCCGGCCGGGTTTCGACGCCGTGCGTCTGCCCGGCGCATCCGGATTGCGGAGACGCGCCGAACAGCTGGCGAACGGCGTCGCGCTGCATCCGTCCATTCTGCCCGCGCTCGCCCCGTGGGCGGAGAAACTCGGTGTCGCACTCCCGGCTTGAGTCGGCGCCGGCCGACAGACTGTCAGCGCCGTTTCCCCGCTGACATCGCCGCCGCGACCCGTCTGCCTGTCCGCTTTCCGTTCAAGCACCCTTTCACCCAGCCGCATCCATGACCTCCGCCCAACTCCGCCGCGCCCGTGAGGCGCTCGAGACCTTCGCTGTCGAGACGCCTTCGTGGGGCTTTGCCGACACTGGCACGCGCTTCGGCAAGTTTTTCCAGCCCGCCGCGGCCATCGACCTCGGCGACAAGCTCGCCGACGCGGGGCACGTCCACGCGCTCACCGGC
>JBILLY010000235.1:0-6937 GCA_044375835.1 Opitutaceae bacterium | reverse complement strand
GGCCTCGCCGGCAACCTCGCCGGCCTCGACCGCCTCGTCGCCCAGCTGCGCGCCGCGCGCTGAACCGGCCGCACGCCGGGGCCCGGGGTGCAACGCGACCTCCGGGCGCGTTTCGCCCGCGGACATTCCCTCGCGCCGCCCGGAGTTCGCCGCCCACCGCTGGAGCTGCGCCGCCCCGCTCGAGCCGGGGAATCGATCGCAGGAGAACGGCTGGGTCCTGACCGCTGTCGCTCGCGCCGGCTCCCGCGGCGCGCGCCTACGGCTTCGGCTGAAACGGCGCCGTCGACACCTGCCCGCTCGCCGGATGCACCTCGGCCGAACCCGTCGGCATCGCCGCCGTTCCTCCTCCCGGCGCGCCGCCCGCGGCCCCGCTGCCCGGCGCCGGCCGCTTCCGCTTCTCCACCAGCGTCAGCAGCAGATCGCTCTTCGCGATGCTGCCCGCCAGCCGCCCGTCGGTCCCGACCACGGGCAACCGTTCCGCCACGATGCCGAGAAATCCCGCCAACGCATCCGTCAGCGGCGCCTCCGGCGTCACCCGGGGGAATTCCTCGCGCAAAATATCCCGGGCCAGCACGAGTTCCGCCAGATCCGGCTCGGAGAGATACGGTTTGATATCGTGCAATGCGACGACGCCGAGAAAACGCCCCGTGTCGTCGGTGACGTAGAGATTGTTCACCCGCAGCCGCAGGAAGAGCCGCGCGATCTCGTCGAAGTGCGCCGTCGGCCGCACGGCCGGCGGATCCGGCCGCATCAGGTCGATCACCCGGCCCTCGCTCAACGCCGGCGCCGGCGCGCCTTCCGTCTTCCGGTTCAGCGCTTCGCTGTAGAGCGACACCGGCGCGATCCCCTTCGCCGTGTAGAACGCGATCACGCTGCACAGCAGCAGCGGCAGCACGATGTCGTAGCTCATCGTCATCTCGAACAGCATGATCACCGCCATCACCGGCGCATGGCTCGCGGCCGCGAGAAACGCCCCCATCCCCACCAGCGCGAACGCGATCGGGTTCTCCGCCCCCGCCGGCCACACGTGGTGCACCGCCGTCCCGAACAACAACCCCGTGCCCGCGCCCATGAACAGCGACGGCGTGAACACGCCGCCCGGCGCCCCCGACCCGAACGACGCCATCGTCGCGAGCCACTTGCAGGCCGCGAACCCGAGAATGACGTTCCACGCATACTGCCCCTTCAGCATGTCGACGACCACCGAGTAGCCGTTGCCGCAGACCTGCGGCACGTTGATCGCGATCACGCCCACCAGCAGCCCGCCGAGCGCGAGCCGCGCGATGATCGGCAGCCGCAGCGACACGAAAAATTTCTCCGCCTCCTTCAGCGACCGCAGAAACGCCGGCGCCACCGCGCCCACGATGAACCCGAGCGCGATATAGGGCCCGACTTCCCACAGCGAGATCTCGCCGAACTCCGGCACCTTGTAGAGCACGCGCGCCGCCGTCAGCACATGGATCGTCAACGTCGCCGCCACCGCGGACACCACCAGCGGCCCGAGGCTCTCCATCGCGATCGTGCCGAGGATGATCTCCGCCACGAAAAATGACCCCGCGATCGGCGCGTTGTAGGCCGACGCGATGCCCGCCGAGGCCCCGCACGCCACCAGCAGCCGCCGCTTCGGCGGCGTGAATTTCCGCCATCGGCCGATGCGCGACGCCACCAGCGCCGCCAGCTGCACCATCGGGCCTTCGCGCCCGATCGAGCCGCCCGAACCGATGGAAAACAACGCCGCCGTCGATTTGATGAGGCTCGCCCGCGTCGGCACGTTGCCGTCGCCGATCGCGATCGCCTCCATGTAGTCCGTCGAGCTCTGCGCGCGCGTGAGCCGCGGTCCGAACACCAGCACCGCGCCCGCCAGTGCCCCGCCCAGCGTCGGCACCAGCAGCACGCCCCACCAGGGCAACCGCGCCATCGAGTCCACGATGCCGAGGCTCGAGTTTCCATACCAGTCGTGCACCCGCTCCGTCAGCGTGGTGAAAACGATCGCCGCCAGCGAACCGAGAAACCCGGCGACCGCCGCCCAAAACAGCGTTATCTGCCACTCGTTCGGCTGCAGCCGCTCCTGCACCCACAGGCGCCAACGCAGCAGGCGCAACAGCCGGCGCAGCAGCACGCCCGCGGGATCGGTGACGACCTTCATCGCCCCGGCGCCCCGAAATGTTTCCTCACCGGCGTAGTCACAGCGCCCCACGCTACGCCCGCCCCCGCCTCGCACAAGCACCGCTTTTGCCGCCGCCCGCGCACCGCCATTCGCGGCGGCGGCCCCCGTCCGTTCCCCGCCCCGCCGGCTCATCCGCCGTCGCGGCGCTGACCGCCCGCCCGCCCCGAGCCCGTCGCCCATCGCCCGTCGCTCGTCGCCGCGCGCCGCGTCCGTCGGTTCGCCGGGTTCGCTGCGCCCGGCGTTTCCTCCCCGGCCTCGGGCTCTTCTGCCCGCCTCCGTCGGTCACGGCGCCAGCGCGTGCGCCAGCCGATCGAGATTTCCCTCCATCGCCGAAAAGTAGTCGCCCGCCGCCCCCGGTGCCGCCGACAACAGGTCCAATACGACCGGCCGCACGCCCGCGGCCGCCAGCGCCGCCGCCAGCGCCGGGTCCGGCGCATACGCATGCACGCTCACCCGCGCGCCGGCCCGCCGCAGGTCCGCCTCGCTCCATCGTCCCGGCTCCGGTGCCAGCCGCGCCGCGATCCGCACGCCGGCCTCCTCCAGCAACGCCTCGGCCTCCGCGCTGAACCCGATCACCTCCGGCGCCTCCGCCCGCGCCAGCGCCGCCTCGGCCCGCGCCCGCAGCCGGAACAGCCGCTCCTGCACGCGCCGCAGATTCTCCTTCACCGTCGCCGCGTCCGCCGGACGCAGCGCCGTCAAATCAGCCGCGAGTCGCGCCGCCGCGCGGCCCGCATTCTCCAGGCTCAGCGCCCACGCCGTGCCCGTCGGCTCCGCCCCCGGCCGCACCCGCACCGCCGGCGCCCGCCGGTCCTCGGCCGCACCGGCGTCGAGTTCCACGATCCGCGGCTGCACGGCGCGCACCGCCGCATACAATGCCTCGTCGCGCGCCGCCGTCCGCACGGTCGCCACCGCCGTCGCCGCCCCCACCCGCCGCGCCCACTCCGCCGGCGCGCCGCGCGCCCACTCCGCCTGCTCAGCCCACCCCAGTCCCGCCGGCCACGCCGCCGCAAACTCGAAGCCCGTGCCCGCAGCCAGTTCCGCGCCCAACCCGAGCGTCAACGCGTGGCCCGCCAGCACCGTCGTCCGCGCCTCCGCCGGCAAGGTCGCCCCCGGGCGCGGCGCGGCCGGCCGCTGTTCGCGCTGCGCCGCGATACGCCAAGCCGCCGTCGCCCCGAGCGCGGCCAACGCCAGCATCGCGACAAAAGCCCGCGCGGTCGTCATGGTTCCCGGCGCCGCCCACGCCAGACCGCCGAGACTCCGAAGAGCACCGCGGCCACGAAGATGATCGCCGCCCCCGACGGCACCCGCAGATCGAGCGCCAGCGGGACGAGAATGCCCGCCACGCAGCTGACCGAGCAGATCGCCGTGCTCCAGCCCACCAGCCCACGCAGCGAGCGCGCGAGGTTGCGCGCCGCCGCCGCCGGCACGATCAGCAGCGCCTCGACCAGAATCGCGCCGACGATCTTCACCGCCGCCACCGTCACCACCGTCACCAGCAGCACGAACACATAGTCCAGCAACACGACGCGCACGCCGCGCACCTGCGCCAGCGCGGGGTTGAACGACGCCAGCACCATCCGGTTGAAGTAGCGCGCCGTCACCGCGATCCCGAGCACCGTGAGCCCGAGCAGCACGGCGAGGTCCGCGTCGCCCACCGTGAGGATCGAGCCGAAGAGGATCGCCTCGACGAGATGCGCGTCGGCCTTGCTCGCCAGCGCCGGCAGCAGGCACGCGCCCGCCGCGAGCGTGATCGAGAGGAAGACCGCGATCAGCGTGTCCGGCGGCATCGCCGTGCGGTGGCGCGTGTAGTTCATCGCCAGCGCGAAGAGCGCGCAGAACGCGAAGAGCGACACATAAGGCCGCTCCGCCGGTTCGCCCAGCAGCAACCCGAGCGCCACGCCCGTGATCGCCGCCTGCCCGATCGCCTGCGCGAAAAACGCCAGCCGCTTCGCCACCACGAGCGGCCCCACGCCGCCCAGCAGCGGCCCGAGCAGCAGCGCGCCGAGCAGCGCGTTGACGACGAACCCGTAGCCGAGCGCGCCCGGCAGCCAGCCCGCGTCCGCCCCGGCCTTCGCGGCCGCGCGCACCCCGTCGAGCCAGCCGCTCACGGCGCCGTCCCTCCGCCGGCGAAGAGCCGCGCCACGTTCTCCGCCGTCAGCACCTCCGCCGGCGCCCCGGAGAACACCGCGCGCCCCGCGTGCAGGCCCGTCACCGTGTCCGCCAGCGCCCGCGCCTGCGCGAGGTCGTGCAGCGCGCACACGATCGTCGTGCCCGCGCGCCGCAGTTCCCCGAGCGTCCGCAGCGCCAGCGCGACCCCCGGCGCGTCGAGGTGGTTCATCGGCTCGTCGAGCACGAGCAACGCGGGCCGCGGCTCGATCGCCTGCGCGAGGAGCAGCCGTTTCAACTCGCCCCCGGAGAGTTTTCCGAGCGCCACGCGGCCCCGGTCCGCCAGCCCGGCCGCCGCCAGCGCCGCGGCGATCTGCGCGCGGCGCTCCGCCCGCGGCCCCAGAAACGCCGGCCGCTCCCGCCCGATCAACGCGAGAAAATCCTCCGCCGTCACCGGCAACGTCCGGTCGAAGTCCAGCGTCTGCGGCACGTAGCCGACCGCGCCGCGCCCGCCCGCCGGCCAGTGCAGCTCCACGCGGCCCGTGTGCGCCGCCTGCCCCAGCACGCAGCGCAGCAGCGAGGTCTTGCCCGCGCCGTTCGGGCCCACGAGGCAATGCACCGCGCCGCCCGCCCAACGCAGGTTCACCCCGTCGAGCAACCGCGTCCCGCCGAGTTCGAGCGAGACGGAGTCGAACTTAATCGCGGGACCGGCTGCCTCTGCGGGTAGCGGCGGGACCTCCGGGCCCGCCGAATCGGTCGCATGCCCCCGGATCACGGCGGACCCGGCGGTGCCGCCGCCACCTGCGGCCGTTCCGCACTTTCGTTCACTTGCCATGGGCCTCCGTGATCGCCGCGACGAGTTGCTCCAGGTTGTGCCGCATGCCCTCCTCGAAACTCTCCGCCGTGAACGGCCCCTGCGTCAGGTGCCGCAGGAAACGCGTCCGCACGCCCGTCGCCGCGCGGATCGTCTCCACATAGGCCGCGGGAAACTCCTCCTCGGCAAACAGCACCTGGATGCCCAGCGCCTGCATCCGGTCGATGCTCCGCCGCAGGCCGGCCGCGCTCGGCTGCATCCCCGCCCCCGGCTCGATCACCAGCGCCACCTGCAGGCCGAACTCCTGCAGCAGATAGTCGTAGGAGCCGTGGACCGCCGCGCACCGCAGGTCGAGCCGCGGCAGCGCCGCGAGGCGCGCCATCGCCCCGGCCTTCAGCCGGCGCAGCCGCGCGGCGTAGGCCCGCGCGTTGGCCCGGTAGGTCGCCTCGCCCGCCGGATCGAGCGCCGCGAGGCCGTCCGCGATCGTATAGATCTGCTGCAGCGCCGGCGCGATGCCGATGAAGGTGTGGGGATTCGGCGTGCGGTCCTCGCGCTCGAGTCCGGACACCGGCAGCAGGGCCACGCGCTCGTTGGCCGCGATCAGCCGCACTTTTCCCGCCACCCCTGCCGCGCGCACGATCTCCAGCGCGAAGGGATCGTGCCCCACGCCGTTGAGCACCAGCGCATCGAGCGTCGCCGCGCGCCGCAGGTCGGCCGGCTGCGGCTGGTAGTTGTGCGGGTTGAATCCCGCCTCGACCAGCGGCACCACCGTTGCCCGGTCGCCCGCGACGTTGGCCGCGAAACTGAAATACGGATGCAGCGTGGCCCCGACGACGGGTTTGCGCGGCTCCGCGGCCGCGGCGGCGAAACCGGCAAGCGCGACGAGAAAAAGGCCCCACGCGCGCCGCCTCATGGTCCCGCCTTCCGCGGCACGAGTTCGAGCCAGCCGTCCAACGCGAGCATCTCCGGGATCGCCTGCGGGATCGCGCCGCCGGGCTTCGGCGCCCGCCGCCACACCGCCGTGGCGTCGCCGCTCAGCACGAGCGCCCATTCGTCGGCCGCCGCCCGGCCCCAATACACCGCGTGCGTCGGCCCGTGTGCGTCGAGGCGCTGCCACGCGTGGCGCCCCCGCCGCACCCAAGCCGCGTCCGCGGCAAACGGCGCCACCGCGTCCGCCGCCAGCGCCGCGGGCTCCGGCCACGCCCCGGCCTCGCGGTGCCGCGCGCGAATCTCGTCCGCCGCCGCCCGCAGGTCGCCGAAGAGACCCTGGGCCGTGGCGTCGAGGGTCGCGAACGCCGAACGCTGGTGCGACGCCAGCGCGGGCGCCTCGGCCGCGCCGCGCCGCGCCGTCAACCCCGCGACCCACAGCACCAGAATCGCCGCCGCCAGCAGCGCCACACCGCGCCGCTCCGCGTTCCCCTCCGCGGGCGCAATGGTCTCGATCGTCGCGGGCATGGTCGTCGGGCCGCTCACCGGGCGCGGCGTCCCGCGGCATGGCCGAGTGCAAAGGCCGCCGTGCCGAAGAGAAAAAAGACTCCCGCGACGAGCGCCATGCGCGCTGTCTCACCTGCCCCCTCGGCCGCAACCGGTGTCGCCGCCGCCCCGGCCGCATCGGACGTCCCGGCCGCACCGCCACCCGCACCGGCCGCACCCGAAGCTGCCGCCGACCCTTTGGCCGCCGCGGCGGCGGACATCGCGGCGGGCACGGCAGCCTTGTCCGCCGCGACCGGCGCCGTCGCCGGCTCACTCTCGGGCCACGGTCCGGGCTTGGACACCCGGTGCCCCGGCCCCGCGTCGAACACCACGCGATACGGCGCCCCCGGCCGCGGCAGCGTGAGTTTTCCGCTCGC
>JBILLY010000234.1:0-6993 GCA_044375835.1 Opitutaceae bacterium | reverse complement strand
GTTGCTCGAAGTGTTCGAGGCCGATGCCACGCCTCGCCTGATCTATTTCGCCACCCGCGCGCAGGTCGGAACCGGCGCCGATGCCTGGACCCAGCACGTCAACCTCCGCCTGCCCGCCGCCGGCGGCTACCTCGTGCGCGCCCTCGGTCCGGCGCTCGGCGTCGCCGGCGCGCTCGCCGACCCGTATCTGACCGTGCGGCAGGGCGCGACGGTGCTCGCGGAAAACGACAACTGGTCGCCCGAGACCGGCGCGACGCCGACGGCTGCGACGTTGGGCGCGATGGCGCTTCCCGCCGGCAGCAAGGATGCCGCGGTGCGCGTCGCGGTCGCCGGCCCCGCGACCTTGGGCCTGTCGGTGCACGGGGTAGGGGGCACGACCGGGTTTGCCCTCGTCGAGGTCTTCGATCCGGGCCGGGTCGAGGACACCTTCGACCCCGTCTTCGTCGTCCAGCCGGAGCCGGTCAACGTCCCGCTCGGCCAGCCCTTCTCGCTCGGCGCCGTCACCCTCGGCCGGCCGACGACCGCGTATCAATGGACCAAGGACGGATTGCCCCTCGCCGGCGCCACGGGTGCGACCTACGCCGTCGCGGCGGCGTTCGCCGCCGATGCCGGCGACTACCGGCTGTCCGTCACCGGTGCGGCCGCGCAGCTGAGCCGCGTCGCCGCCGTCACGGTCGTCGCCGCCACGTTGCCTTCGGCCCGGCATGCGGCGAATTCGCCGGTGTATGAACCCGGCGGCACCGTCACCATCGACAATGTGCTGGTCCACGCCGGCACTCCGACGCGCCTCGAATGGACGGCCGTTTTGCCGGCGGGCTGGACGCTGGTCTCGACGCAGGGCGACCTCGGCGCGGAGAGCCCCGCGGCCGGCGCGACCGGAACGGTAGTCTGGAAATGGACGACGCTGCCGCCGAATCCCGCGCGTTTCAGCTACACGGTGCGCGCCGCGGCGACGGACTCCGGCGCGAAGTCGATCACGGCCAGCCTCGCCAACGTCCGCACTGGCGGCGCAGACACGGTTGCCGCCGCGCCCGGCCCGCTGGTGCTCGCGCAGTCGAGCTACCATACGGCCGACACCAATCGCGACCAACGCCTCGACCTCGCGGAATTGCTGCGGGTGATCCAACTCTACAACACCCGCAACGCCAACACGCGCACCGGCGCCTATCGCGCCGCGACGACGACCACGGAAGACGGGCTGGCCACCGATCCCGACCGCGCCGCGGGCGTCGGCACCGCGTTGGTGCGTTTCCATGCGGCCGACACCAACCGAGATGGCCGCCTGAGCCTGATCGAACTCACGCGCGTGATCGAACTCTACAACCACCGCGCCGGCACGACCCGCACCGGCGCATACCGCCTCGCCGCCGGCACCGAGGATGGCTTCGCCCCGGGGTCGTAGTCCCCGGCTGATTGTTCATTGCCCGTCGAGCGTCCATGACATCCCGATACTCGTCCCGCGTTGTTACCGCAGTCCTTGCGATTCTGCACAGCGTTGCCGTCTCGCTCACGCTCCAGGCTCAGTCGCCTGCGATCAGCCTGGACCCGCAGATGGAGTCCGCGACCGTCGGCCAGACCCGCACCTTGGCGGCCTCCGTCGCGGGCGCCACTCCGGTGGCGTTGCAGTGGTTCTCCGGTCTCAGCGGAGATACCTCGGCCCCGGTCTCCGGGGCGGTCGGGACCGCGCTTGCGCTGCCGGCCCTGGCCGATTCCGGCGCGTATTGGCTGCGGGCTACGAACACTGCCGGCTCGGCTGCGTCTCCGGTGGTGCGGGTTTTGGTTTGGGACACCGTGAATCACGGTCTTGGCGTCGAGAATTTGGGTGGCGTCGCCTACGCCAACGGCCGGATTTTTGTCTTCGGCAACGAGCGCGGTGCCCAATCGATCGACGGCGTGACGTGGACGCCGATTCCCCAGGGCTTCGCGCTGCGTCCCGGCGGACGACCGGTGTTCGGGCACGGCCGCTACGTCGCCGGCGGCGGCAGCGCCACGGACAGCATTTACATTTCGAGCGACGGCATGGATTGGCAGTCGGTGCGGAGCGGCTTGGTCGACAGTGTCGTGGAGAAAGTGCTTTTTTCCGGCGCGCGATTCGTCGCAATCGGTTCTCGCGGGGAGATCGGCACGTCCGACGACGGATCCACGTGGACCAAGCGCCACACGGCGACGAGCGACTTGTTGTGCGCCGCCGCCGGAGCCGGAAAATTGGTGGCCGGGGGCTACTTTGGCTCCTGGGCGTTGTCCACCGACGGCGGCGCCACGTGGACGAATCCTCCGCCCTTCACCACCGCCACCATCGATGCGCTGGCCTTCGGTGCGGGGCGTTTTGTGGCGCGCGCGACCCAGTTTTCCCAGCCCACGCGACTCTGGACTTCGACGGACGGGACCACGTGGACGATGGTGCCGCCGGACGTTTACCCGACGGTCGACGGTGCGGTGATTCTCCCGTCGGCGATCGAGTGGACCGGATCGTTTTTCGCGGGTGGTGCGGGACGCCATCTGTTGGTTTCGGAAGACGGTCTGTCGTGGCGCGTCGCGCCGAATTTTTTCGCCCAGCCGCCGCTGGCCTTGGCGTGGGGCAACGGGCGCTTGTATGGCGCGGGCATGTCCGGCCTGTTGATGCGCACGGCGCTCTTCGCCGGCCCGGCGGCTCCGCCCAGCGCCATGGCGCTCGATCCGGAGCGTTTCCTTCCGTCCGGACAGAGCGCGGTGCTCGCCGTGAACGCCGGAGGCAGCGGGCTCTCCTACCAATGGTATCGTGGCGCGAGTGGCGATACGTCCCAGCCCATCGCGGGGGCCACCGCCGCGACGTATTCGAGTCCCGCCATGGCCGCGACCGCGCACTATTGGGTGCGTGTGCGCAACGCCCACGGCGAGGTCGATAGCGCGACGTTTCAGCTCGTCCTGGCGGTGGCGCCGTCGGCGTCGATTGCGAGCGCAGCGAAAGAGGTGGTCGCCGGGGCGCAAGTGACCGTCGAGGCCGCCGTGGCGGGCACCCCGCAACCGACGCTCCAATGGTATCGCGGCGCGCACGGCGATGTGTCGCGCCCCATTGCCGGAGCCACGGGCGCCACCCTGCAACTGACAATGGGGGAGACGACGGAGACGGTGTGGCTTCGCGCAACAAACACGGCGGGATCCGCCGATTCGAACCTCGCCAGGATCGTGCCGTGGCGCAGCGCCGCGACGTCTGTTTTGGGGTTCGCGAGCGTTGCTCACGGCAGGGGCCGTTTCATCGCCCTCGGGCAGAATGCAGCCACCTACCGCTCCACGGACGGGACGACGTGGACGGCGTTGCTGCCCAACCTCAGGAACCACGGCGGCGAACGCATCGCGTATGCGGACGGTGTCTTCCTGGTCACGACCTCGTCCGCCGGCGCCTTCTATACGTCCATTGACGGGGACCACTGGACGGCGCGCCTGGATCCGGCCGCAACCGCGCCGGTCGCCGGCATCGCGTCCGCCGGCGGACGGTTGTTTTTCCTGACCAGTGCGGTGGCCGATGTGACCCACGGCGCCGGTCGCTTTGTGGCGGTGGGAAACGGCATTCTGTCCTCAACGGACGGGACGACGTGGGCGGCCGCCAACGCACCGACGGGAGTCTACACCGCCGCCGCCTTCGGGGCCGGCAAGTTCGTCGCGGTGGGCCGTTCCGGCACCACGCCGCTGATTGCAACCTCGCCGGACGGGCAGACTTGGACGGCGCGAACCTCGCCATCGAACACGATCATTCTGAACGACATCGCGTTCGCCGGAGACCGATTTCTGGCCGTCACGTCCGGGGGGCTGCTGTATTCGGCGGACGGCGTGCAGTGGCAACTCGAGCCGTCGCTCGGCCCGTCCGCGCTGTCGGTCACGGTCGCCGGCAATCGCGTGTTGCTGACCGGGAACACGGGGACCGTGAACGTGCGCGCCTTGGACGGCGTCGCACCCGTGATCACGGCCCTGTCCGGCGATGTCGAGGTGGCCGCGGGCGCGTCGACGACGCTTTCCGTCACGGCATCGGGGAGCGGCTTGAGCTACCAGTGGTATCGCGGCGCCTCCGGCGACGTGCGTTCACCCGGCACCGGCGCCACCGGGCCCTCGGTCGTCACGCCCCCGGCGTCATCCCACCAGTATTTTTGGGTGCGTATCCGGTCCGGTGATGCCGTGGTGGACAGCCCGACCGTGCTGGTCGCGCTCGCCGGCCCGCCGCGAATCGTCGAGGAACCGATCTCCGCCGACGTGGGGGCCGATTTCGCGTCCGCACCGATCTTGCGGGTGAAAGCCGAAAGCGTCGGCCCCATGACCTTCCAGTGGTTTGAGGGAAAGTCCGGCGATGTGCTGAACCCCGTGGTGGGCGCGACGGGCGCCACGCTGGCTGCGCCCCAACGGGCCCACGCCGCCGAGTATTGGGTGCGGGTGAGCAATGCCCGCGGCTCGAGCGATAGCCGCGCCGTGCGCGTCACGCCCTGGACGCCTCGTTCGCTTTCGCCCGACGACTTCATTTTCGCCTCGGCCGGCATCGCGGCCGGCAACGGTCGGATCGTGGTGACGGGCACGCGCCTGAATCCCACGGCGGGCTACGTGCAGATCAGCCAGAATGGCGAGACGTGGAACCGCGTGACGGCGCCGATTCTGGGATCGATCGCTTTCGGCGCCGGGCGGTTTGTCGCCTTGCCGCAGACCGCCAGCAATCGCCTGCACCATTCGGTCGACAGCGAAACGTGGACCGAAGTGACGGTTGCGGGCGTGTCGCGGTTGGCCGCGGTGCGCTTCGCCGGCGACCGTTTTTTCGCCCTGTCCGACGACAACCGGATCGCCACGTCGGTCGACGGCTTGGTGTGGACGGTGCAGGCAGTGGGAACCCAGCGGCACCTCGGGGTCGCGGCGGGCGCGGGCAAGTTTCTGCTCTGGTCGGGCGGGCCCGACCTATCGGTCTCGTCCGACGGGGTGGCGTGGTCCAACCAGTCGATCGGCGCAACCGCCGCGGTGGCGGGCGTGACCTACGGCGAAATCAACCGCATGTTCATCGCGACGACCGCCAACGGGACCTTCTTCGGTTCGACCAACGGCGTCACCTGGACGGTGGGTATCGGCTCCACCCCGGGGAATTGGACGCCGCTGCCGTTTTCCCAGGGGCTGGAGTTCGTCGGCGATCGGTTCGCCGGTGCGTCTATCGGGAACGGCGGCGAGTCCTACTCGACCTTCGATGGGTTCTGGTGGTGGCCGAGCGTCGGCGGGATCAACCAGTCGGTCGGGGCCTTCGGCACCGTGTTCGGCGCCAACCGCACCACGACCATCACGCTCACCACGTCCGGCACCTCAATCGGGCGCGGCGCCGGAGCGACGGTCTATCGGGCGCATACGCTGTTGCCGTTGCCGCTTTTCACCGCGGCGCCGGCGGGCGCGAATCTGGTCGAAGGCCAGGCGCTGACCCTTTCCGCCACGGCGACCAGCGACACGAGCGTCGTCTACCAGTGGCTGCGCAACGGTGAACCGATCCCCGGGGCGACGCAGGCCACGTTCGACCTTGCCCAGGTCCGCCGGTCCGACGCGGGCACCTACACGCTGCGGGCGACGAATGCCGCGGGCGCCGCGGGTTCGCGCGAGGCGGTTGTGCGCGTCGAGGCCGCGCCCGGCGGCATCGTGGCGGCGAGGGCCTCGGTGGTGGCGGGCGCCCTGGTGGCCCGCGGTGCGTTCACGGTCGAGGGATCGACGCCGAAACGGATGCTGATCCGCGCCGTGGGGCCGGGGCTCGCGGCGCTCGGAGTGGCCGCGCCGTTTCCCGATCCGGCGGTCTCCGTGGTCGATGCGGTTTCCGGAGCAGAGGTCGCGAGCAACAACGATTGGAGTCTGGCGGCCAATGCCACGGAGATTGCCGCCGCCACGACCCAGGTGGGCGCAACGCCGTTGCCGGACGGGAGCAAGGATGCCGCGATTCTCGCGACGTTCGCGCCGGGGACCTATCGGGTGAATATCGGCCCCAGCGGCCCGGAGGGCACGGTGAGTCTGGAAATCTACGAAGCCGACGGCACGCCGCGCCTCGTTTATCTCGCGACGCGGGGAAATGTCGGGCCGGGCGCGCCTTTTGCGCAGGCGTTGGCCCTCGGCGCACCGCGGGCGGGTCGCGTCTACCTGCTGCGGGCGTTGGGGCCCGGCAACGGGCACGTCGCCGCGCTGGAGGATCCCCGGTTGGCGGTCTTTTTCGGCGCCGGCAGCACGGCGCTCGCGGCCAACGACGACTGGGGCGGCGATGCCGCTCTGGCGTCTGCGGCCGCGACGGCGGGTGCGATGCCGTTGGCGAGCGACAGCAAAGACAGCGCCTTGCTCCTGAACCCGGGTTCGGCGGGCGTGTATTCCGCCCAAGTCTCGGGCAACGGCGCGCGCAGCGGTTTGGTGGTCCTCGAGGTGTTCGAAGTGGATGCCAACCGCTCGACGGCGGCGCCGGCGGCCATTGTCGCCACGCCGGCCTCGATCACGGTCGAAGCCGGAGCGCGCGCCTCGCTGGGGATTGTCGCGACCGGAAACCCGCCGCCGGCGTTCCAATGGTATCGCGCGGAATCGGCGCTGCCCGGCGCGACCCGCTCGATGCTCGTCTGGCCCGCCGCGCAATTGGCGGATGGCGGCGACTATGTCGTGCGCGTCGCCAACGGCGGTGCGGTCGCCGAGGCAGCCGCGACCCTCACGGTTTTGCCGCGCGACAACGCGCGTCACGGTGCATTCCCCGCCGCCCGGTTTACGCCCGCGGAACCGGTGCTGGTCGGCAACGCCCTGCACTACGGTGTCACGCCCACCGGTCTCACGTGGACCGTCACGTTGCCGGCCGGGTGGTCGTTGGAAGGAGACACGGCGACGAGCGCGGCGACGCGCCCGGCGCTCAAGGCGACGGGGACATTGACGTGGACGTGGACGTCGCTGCCGCCGAGTCCGCTGCGGTTCAGCTACTCGGTTTTGCCTCCGGTCGGCGAGGCGGGCAACCGGTCGATCGCGGCGACCGTTTCCGTCAGCGGC
>JBILLY010000233.1:0-6995 GCA_044375835.1 Opitutaceae bacterium | reverse complement strand
GGCGGTGCACCGGGCGGTGGCGGGAGAAACTTGGAGCGGCGGAGGGCGTAAGACGGGCGGGAGTCGGGGGCGGGGTTTTCAGCGCCCGGCCTTCAACTCGCGCGACGTCAGTTGAGCGTGAGGGTGCCGAGTTCGCTGACGCGGCGGAGGACGAAGGTGCCGGAGACGGTGAGCGGGTTTTTGTGCAGGCCGGAGACGACCTCGGTGTAAGCGCCGCCGATGACGGAGGCGCCCCAGCCGACGGAGCTGACGCCTTCGGGCGGGGTGGCGGTGAAGGCGAAGCTCAGCTGGCGCGAGAGGGTGTAGCTCTCGATGCCGGCGGGGAGGGCGGCGCCGCGGGCGTCCTTGTTGTCATGGTCCGGGTGATACGCGTGGACGAAGGGGTTGGTGCGGTCGTTGAAGGGAACCGTGAGCGTGCGGACGAGGGTGGAGCCGAGGGCGACGGTGCCGCTGCCGGCCGTGATCGCCTGATCGAGCGGCAGCGCGATGGAGAAGAAGCGGGTGGCGGTGGCTTTCTCGTCGGCCTTGAGGCCGCTCTCGAGGGTGCAGAGGCCGAGGGCGTGGGGCGCGGGGGCGAGTTTGCCGAGGAAGACCTGGGAGAGCAGGCGGGCGGTGCCGGCGTCGTCGACGTGGAGGAGGACGCGGAGGGGAAAGCTGCGCGGCGTGGTGGCACCGGTGGCGCCGGCGACCTGGGACTGGACGTGGGTGACGGTGGCGTCGCCGACCCAGAGGCCGGCGAGGGAGGCCTTGCGGGCGGAGGCGGGGAGGTAGACGTCGAGGAGATTGCCGGAATCGGTGAAGCGGAGGAACGAGGCGTAGAGCGCGCCGTCGGCGCCGGTGAGTTGGGCGCGATCGATGCCGAAGGTCAGCTCGACGGAGGATTGGGGCGGGACGACCTCGTCGAAGGAAGCGGTGAGCGGCGTGTCGGTGTAGGTGACGGTGGCGGCGTTGAACGTGCGGCGGGTGAGCGGCACGGGCGCGACGATCGCTTCCTGGCCGACGGGGGCGGGGAGGGAGTCGGCAGGGGCGACGGTGAGCGTGACGGGGGCGGCGGTGCGGTTGCGGACGCGGACGGTGATCAGGGCGCCGGTGCGGCCGAAGGTGAGGCCGTCGAGGCGGGAGGGGGTGATCTCGAGCGGAGCGTAGAAATTGCCGACGACGGTGGCGTCGAACCAGTAGGCTTGGTTGCGGTCGACGCGCTCGGTGGCGGTGGAGAAAACCTGGACGGGATTGGCGGGGCCGATGTCGCCGCCGGCGTAGCGGAAGATCGTCGTCTCGGCGGCGATGGCGACGGGGAAGGTGGCGAAGTAGTGCGTGAAAGTCGGATACGTGCCGCCGGCGGAGAGGCGCGTGGGGAATCCGAGGAGGTTGGCGCCGTTGCGCACCCAAGTGCTGCGCGGGGGCAAGGTGCGCTGCGGGATGGTCAGCGAAAACGTGTCGGTGCTGGCGCCGCTGCAGCGGACGAGGTAGGCGCTGTGGCCGGGCAGCGTGGCGAGCGTGGTCTGGCTCGGTTGGTCGCGGACCCAGACGGCCCATTCCGGCGACGAGGCGGAGGGCACGAGTGTCGAGGTGTTGATCTGGACGGGATTCGGGTTGGGGATCCAGCGCCAGACGGAGAGGATTTCGGGGTTGGCGGCGAAGAGCTGGTCGGGCGTGGCGTGGGTGGCGTCGCCGTGGAGGTAGATGGCGTTCCAGCCGCCACGGAGGGCGTAGACGGGCGTCTGCCACTGGGCGCGGGCGAGCGGAGCGGTGAGCGCGAGGGCGAGCGTGGCGAGGGCGAAGCGGGGGAGGCGGAGCGCGGCGGGGAGACGGAGAGAGGGAGGGACGGAGAGAGGGAGAGACGGGGAGAGGGGGAGACGGAGCGACGCGGCGGCGGCGAGCGTGAGGCGCGCGGCGCGGCGGAGCGGGGCGGGGAGGAGCGGGGAGAAGTTCATCGCGCGGCGAGGCGGTAGAAGTGGGAGGTGCCGGTCGGGGCGGCGACGTAGGCGGCCTGGACGCCGACGGTGTTGGCGCGGAAGAAAGCGGTCGCGGCGCCGGTGGGCGTGATGGCGAGCGGCACGGCGGTCCAGGTGCGCAGATCGGCGCTCTGCTCGATCGAGTAGACCTTTCCGGTGATGGCGAAGAACTCGAAGCTGACCTGCGTGGCGGACTTGCCCTTGAACTTGAGTTCGAAGCGTTCGGTGGCGTCGCCGGCGAAGGTGCCGGCGAGGTATTCCTGGCGATTGCTGATGCCGTCGCCGTCGAAATCGCCGTTGGGCGTGACGAGGTTGATGTCCCAGCCGGCGGTGCCGGGGAGGCGGCCGGACTGGTAGAGCACCCATTCCTGCCAGGCGTCGGGCAGGCCGTCGTTGTTGGCGTCGGCGCCGAGGGTGAGGTCGAGGCGGACGCGCTCGCCGCCGTGGCCGGTGCGCAAAGTGCCGGCGACCTCGATCGGGTAAAACTTCCGGCCGTTCATCTCGACGACGAGCGAGTAGACGCCCTGGGCGGGGACGGCCTTGTTGTTATAGAGGCGGGGCGAGACGGCGCGGCCGGCGTCGATGCTGACGGCGAGCTCGTAGTTGAGGTCGCCGAGCGGGGAGGAAAGAACGGGCGTGCGGCCGATCTCGACGTTGTCGCGGAGGAGCACGAGATCGACGCCTTGGGCGCTCAGGGTGGCGCCGACCTGGTCGCGGACGAGGCCGTAGATCGTGTAGTGGGGCGCGGGGGGAAAGGCGTGCGCGGTGGCGAGGGCGGTGAGGAAGGCGACGACGGCGGAGAGGGCGGGTAGCCACCCGCGGGCGCGGCCGCGGCGGGGACGGGCGGGCACGGCGGAGGACACGGCGCGGCGGACGGTGGGCATGGGCAATGGGAATTCTCGGGTCGGGCCACGGTCCGGCAGTGACCATGGACGGCACGTTGGGAGGCAAGCGGAGCGGGACCTCGCCGGTGGTAGGGGGTTCTGACGAGTCGGATGTGGCCGGAGACGGGGAACGCGGGGCGAGCGACGGGCGGTGTGGTGCGGTGCGGTGACGCGCGGCGGGGAAGGGACGGAGGAAGGGCGCGCGGAGCCGCGGAGGCGCGGAGAAAGGCAGGGTGGTGCGAGGCGCAGCGCGTGCGGGGCGGAGCGGCCCGGGATGAGGGAGCGCGGCGGATTTTTCCTGTTTACACCGCGAAATGGCACCGCCGTGCCACGGCCGTCGACGAGCGACGGCCGAAAATGCCCGAGCGCGACGCAGTCGGTATCAGCCGGGCTGGAGCGCGGCGAGGCGGGCGCGCAGCTCGGGGAGGTAGCGGAAGCTGGCGCGGACAGGATCGCTCACCCCGGCGACGGTGAGGTGCGTGGTCTCGTCCGTGACGCGGTCGATCCGGCGCAAATGCACAAGGTGGACGAGGGCATGCCGGTGGACGCGGACGAAGGCGGCGGGCGGCAGGGCTTCGGCCCAGGAGGCGAGGGTGCGGCGCACGAGATGGCGGGCGCCGTCGGCGAGGGTGACTTCGGTGTAGTTGTCGCAGGCCGTGACGGTGGCGATGGCAGCGAGCGGGATGAAGCGGGTGGTGCCGGCGCCGGTTTTGATGTGCACGAGATCGCCGGCGGCGAGAGCGGGCGCGGGGAGGGCGCCGGGTGCGGCGGGCGGGGCGGCGCGGGCGATGGCTTCGGCGAGGCGCGCGGGGTCGATGGGTTTGAGCAGGTAGTCGAGGGCGTTGACCGTGAAGGCGCGGACGGCGAAGCGGTCGTGGCTGGTGGCGAAGACGACGCGCGCGCCGGGGCGCACGAGCGGCACGAGGTCGAAGCCGGTGCCGCCGCGCAGCTGGACATCGAGCAAAACGAGATCGTAGGCGGGGCGGGCGAGCTGGGCGCGGGCTTCGTCCATGGTGCCGGCTTCGCCGGCGACGACGACGCCGGGCAGCTCGGCGAGCACTTCGCGCAGGAAGGCGCGGGCCGGGGGTTCGTCGTCGATGAGCAGGACGCGGAGCAAGGGAGTGCGAGGGTGGGCGGCGCCTCAGCGGAATTCAAGGCGGGCGACGACTCCGCCGTCGGCGGGGCCGATGGAAAAGGCGTGGCGGCCGGGCAGGTGGCGGGCGAGGCGCTGGCGGAGGTTTTCGAGGCCGATGCCGGTGGAGGCGATCTCGGGGCGGGAGTCGGGCTCGACCCAGGTGCCGGAGTTGGCGATCTCGACGACGGCGGCGCCGTCGGGCAGCGCGCGGGCGGAGAGGCGGAGGCGGAGGAGGCCGGGGCTGGTGTGGCCGCCGTATTTGATGGCGTTTTCCACGAGGGGCAGGAGCAGAAACGGCGGGAGGCGGCGCTCGGCGACGGCGGGGTCGAGGTCGATCTCGACGGCGAGTTGGTCGTGCCAGCGGGCGCGTTCGAGGTCGAGGTAGGCGCGGAGGGTGGCGAATTCCTCGGCGAGGGTGGCGGTGTCGCCGCCGCGGGTGAGCGTCAGGCGGCAGAACTCGGCGAGGCGGCGCACGAGATCGCCGGCGGGGCGGGACTGGGACCAGACGAGGGTGTAGATGGAGTTGAGGGAATTGAAGAGGAAGTGGGGATTGAGTTGGTAGCGGAGGACCTCGAGGCGGGCTTTTTCCTCGGCGAGGCGGGCGGAGATTTTTTCGTCGAGTTCGAGGCGGTGGAGGCGGGCGAGCTCGGTGTTGCGGCCGGCGAGGGTGGCGTTGGTGTCGGCGAGGTCGGCGTTGGAGCGGGCGAGGTCGGCAGTGCGCCGGGCGACGAGGGCCTCGAGGCGCTCGTTGCGGAGGCGCAGGGCGCGGGTGCGGTGGCGGAAGAAGGCGACGAGGCTGGCGAGGGTGGCGAGGGCGTAGCCGGCGAAGGCCCAGCGGCGGAGGAACCACGGCGGGGTGAGGGAGACGGCGAGCGTGCCGACGGTGCTCTCGCGTTGGTCGAGGTCGCGGGCCTGGACGTGAAAGACAAAGTCGCGGTAGGGCAGGTTGGTGAACTCGCGCCACGGGGTGGGCGACCAGGGGCTCCAGGTGTGCTCCAGGCCGGCGAGGCGGGTGCGGTAGAGTAGGCGGCTGACGCCGCGGTAGTCGGGGGCGAAGACGGGGGCGGCGAAGGTGAAACGGAGGGACTTGCGCGTGGCGTCGAGGGTGACGGCGGCGGGGGGAGTGGCGGGGGAATCGGCCGCACCGAAGGGGGCGTGGGCCCAGAGGAGTTCGCCGGCGGCGGTGGCGAGGCGGCGGACGTGGGCGGGGAAGGGGGCGGGAGGTTGGGCGGGGCGCCAGGTGGGATCGATGGAGAGCAAGGCACCCTGGTTGCCGACCCAGAGGGTGCGGGTGGGGGCGTCGGCGTAGACGGCGTTGGGCACCAATGTGGCCAGCGGTCCGTGGTCGAGCGGCGGGGCCGAGGGCCCGGCGGGGGCCGCCGCGGGAGCGACGGGCGCGCGGGGGGCGGTGTCGGGCGCAGCCCCGGTGCGGCGCTGTTTTTCCACGGCGAGGAAGCGGGCGATGCGGACGTTGGAAGAGGCGGCGGCGGGTTCGGCCGAAGCGGCGGCCCGGGCGAGAAACGCGGGATCGCGCAGGTCGCGCAGGCCCTCCTCGATGCCCGTCAACCGGAGGGCGCGGGATTGGGGGGCGTCGAGGGCAGTGGGGACGGTGCGTGATTCCGGGAGGAATTCGACCGGGGCGGAGAGGTTGACGCCGGCGTTGAAGTCGACGCGCCACGAGCCGCTGCCGGGGTAGCCGACGGCCCAGACGGAGCCGTCGGCGTCCTGATGCACGCCGGTGACGCTGCCGTCGACGCCGGACACGAGGCCGAGGTGGTGCCAGCCGGCGGCGTCGAAGCGCAGGAGGCTGAGGCCGGCGACGCCGGCGCCGGCGAACCAGCCGGGTGCTTGGCGGACGGGGATGAGGCCGTTGAGGGCGAGCGGGAGGGCGACGACGGCGCGGCCGGGGGCGGTGATTTCGTAGAGAAACTGGCCGGTGCCGAAGAGGCGGTCGCCGACGCGGAGGAGGGTTTTGAGACCGGACGGGAGACCGGTCGCGGAGTGGAAGCGGCCGGTGGCATCGTCGCGCCAGGCGGCGCCCTGGTAGTGCGAGAGGTAGAGCCGGTCGCCGCGGCGGAGAAACTCGCGGGTGACGTCGAAGGCGCCGTGGAGGGCGAAGCGCGAATCGATCTGGAGGCGGGCGAGGCCGGTGAGGCGGGCGAGCCAGAGGCCGCCCTGGTTGTCCGTAGCCAGATGGTCGATACGGCTGCCGTCGAAGCCGCGGGCGCGGTCGAAGAGGGCGGAGACGGTGCCGTCGGCCGCGAGGATGAGCAGGCCGCGGCGGGGGAAGGCGAAGGCGAAGCGGCCGTCGGGCAGAAAGGCGGCGGCGGTCGCGCTCTCGCCGGCGAACTCGGCGGTGGCGGCGGCCGAGAAGGGTGCGAGCGGGGCGCCGGGGCCGGCCCAGCGCAGGGGGCCGATGTTGGTCAGGAGGAGGGAGCCCGGGCCCGCGGGCGCGCGGCCGATGGCGAGGAGGCGGAGGGTGTCGCGGAGGGCGGGGTTGAGGCTGCGCGGCGCGGGGGCGGCGGGGACGAGGGAATCGTTTTCCAGCCGGGCGAGACCGCCGGAGCCGAGACTGACGTGGAGCGCGCCGTCGTGCCAGTGGACGCCGTTGATGTTGGTGGGGCCGGGGCGCCAGGAGCGGGCGGTGCCGTCGACGCCGAAGAAGAGGAGGCGGGAGGGGCCGGCGAGGTAGACGCCGTCGGGGGCGGCGGCGCCGAGGTAAAGGCGGCCGAAGTTGCGCTCGGCGGCGGGCAGGCGGGTGATGACGTCTTTGGCCCGGAGTTCGCCGCGGTCGTCGGGGCGGAGGACGGCGACTTCGTTGGAGCCGCCGAGCCAGACGGTGCCGCGGGGATCGATGACGACGATGGGGACGACGTCGTTGTTGCCGGAGCGGACGAGGCGCCAGGCGGCGCCGTCGAACTCGAGCACGCCGAAATTGTTGGCGGCGTAAATGAAGCCGTTGAGCGGGTGCTGGACGGTGGCGTAGTTGATCGGGCCGGCGCCGTAGTCATCTGCGTTCCA
>JBILLY010000232.1:0-7001 GCA_044375835.1 Opitutaceae bacterium | reverse complement strand
GGCCGCCTGTCGTTCGCCGGCGGTGCGCGCTCCGGCCAGCAACTCGATGAAAGCAATGATCGAGCAAAGCGGACGCCGGTAGCGGGCAAGCTCCTCGCGCGCAGCCGGCAGTCCCTGCAAGTAGTCGATCAGGACATCGCTATCGAGGAGCGCCTTCATCGCGACCACTCGTCGCGCAAGGCTGCTACCGTCGCGCGACTGTCCCCGCGCGGCGCCCACGCGCCGAACGCAGCCTCGCGCGTCGCACTTTGCTGCGCCGCCAGCATGGCATCGAGCGCCCGGCGCACGGCCTCGGCCCGGGAAATGTTCTCCCGCTCGCACCATTCGGCCAACGCGGCGACCTGATGATCAGGAAGATCGATAATCGTGCGCATGATGACGATGCATGATGACGCCTGCCCCGGTTGTCAAATAGCCGACCGCACGGGGGGCGCCGAACCAGCCCGCCCGGACAATGCCAAGGCCACCGCGTGGAACCGAACAAAGCTCGCGGCGGCGGCGAATACGGCTGCCCACAGGGCAATCAACCGGCAGGCCGGGGAGAACACGACGGGCGCCGCGGAGAGGTCCGCCGCCGGCGCGGATCCCCGGTGCGGTTGGCGGGGATCAGCCGATCAGAACTCGAACGTGTTCGAGATCGTCCATTTGTTGGGCTGCGGGATGCGCGCGCTGGCGACTTGGCCGTTGGGCTGGGCGGTGACGGCGATCAGGTCGTCGTCCGCGAGCAGGTCGCGCACGTTGAGCTGGATGCTCCAGCGGATCTTGTCGCCGAAGATGCGTTTCCCGTAGCGGAGCCAGCCGTCGAACTTGAGGTCGTCGCTGCCGTAGAAGGGCCGCGTGACGTCGCTGACCCATTGGCCGGCGGCGTTGCGCACCGGCGGGAAGCCGATGGCGACCCGGCCCTGCCAGCGGGCCGCGCCGCCGATGCTGAAGCCCTTCAGCTTGCCGGTGCGGAAATCGTAGTTGGTGACGGCGTTGAAACGCCACTTGCGCAGCTCCTGCACGGGCGCGCCGTTGGCGGCGAGCGCGTTGAGGTAGGGCACATACATGTTGATGATGGCGAGATTGCCGAGCTGCGAGGTGCCGAAGGAGCCGAAGTAGGTGATGTCCTCGAAGCCCTCCATGTCGCGGATGTTGGTGGCGAGGCGGCCATCGCCGTCGGTCCAGAGCGGCAGGTTGCGTTTGATGAACTCGGTGAAGTCGGCGCCGACATTGGAGCGCTGCGCTTCCTGGCGGGCGGCATTGAAGGTGAGGCGCCAGTTCTTGGTGGGATTCCACGTGCCCTCGAATTCCCAGCCTTCGGAGACGGTGTCGGCGACATTGCCGACATTCGGCGGGCGGGTGGCGGACCAGTTGCCGCCGTTGGGCAGCTGCGTGAAGTTCCACGAGCTGGCGAGCAGCGGGTCGACGGGGCGGAGCCACTCTTCGCGGGTGCGCTGCGTGAACCACTGGTTGCGGAAGGTGGTCTCGGCCGGGGTGAGCGCGGGGTTGAGGTTGGTCGACTGCGCGGGGTTGGTGAGGCTGGCCCGGAGCGGGAGGTAGCGCGGGTCGTTGGGGCTGAAGCCGAACCACTTGTTGATGACGACCTCGCTCACGTTGGCCTGGCGCATGCCGTTCATCGCGCGGGTCACGTCGTTGCCGGGCCAGAAGGTGTTGTAGAAGGTGGCGCCGTCGTTGGCCTGCGTGGTGCGGTAGCGGTTCACGCGGAGGATGAACTTCGAGTCGAAGGCGGAGAGCGTGATGCCGTAGTCCTTGGTCTTGCCGGTGGGCGGGCTGAAGGGGCGGCCGTAGACGTCGGCGATGGTCGAGGACGGGCGGAAGTTTTTCGACTCGTTGTAGGACGCGCTGAGGTCGGTGCCGCGCGGCATCCAGCGCTTGAGCCACGACGGCGCGTGGGCGACGCCGGACCAGCTCACGGTGCTGTCCTTGGCGTAGATCGTCGGGACGGACGGGAGCGTCCAGGCCGGGTTGTAGGGATCGGTCTCGCCGGTGCCGGAGGCGAGCCGGGCGGGGCCGGCGTCGCGGAGGTCGAACTCGTCCTGCCGCCAGCCGACGAGGCCGACGAGTTTTTCGCTGAAGAGGTAGCTCTGCCAGACGCCGGAGGTGCTCTTGGTGACGTTCTTGTTCTTGTTGGCGCCGGAGTAGAGCTTGGAGATGTCGCGGTCGTTGGCGGTGATGACGGTGACGGGGGCGCGGACCATCTGGTTGGTGCGGGCGTCGAAGATGAGCGCGGTGCCGCTGGCCTGGGGCGTGTGCACGGCGGTGATGCCGGAGATGTTGGCGCCGGCGGGGGAATTCAGACCGGCGATGGAACCGCCGAGGTAGTGGAGGCCGGCGTAGCCCGGGTAGGTGGTGGCGGTCGGGTTGTTGGCGTAGACGTTGAGGTCGAGGCCGTAGGAGTAGCCGTTGATGGAGCGGTTGAAGTTCTCGCTGCGCTGGTCGGTGTAGGTGCCGGTGAAGACGTGGCGGCCGAAGTGGCGCCAAAAACCGGCGCGGCGGCGCAGGTCGAGCGTGGCGTAGGCGGTGGCGCGGAAGGCCTCGCGCGTCGTATCCGCGAAGTTGTTGCCGATGGAGTCGGAGGCGACGTAGGGCCGGCCGAAGTTGGGGTTGGTCGAGCCGTCGACGAGCTTGCTCTGCATGTCGACGAAGAGCGTGTAGGCGTCGAAGCCGAACATGCCGAAATTGTTCCGGTTGAAAGACTGCCGGTCGTAGGCGAGCTCGAAGCCGACGAGGTCTCGGAGGAAAGTCTGGCGGAAGGTGGCGTTGAGCGCGCGGAGGTCGGACTGCTCGCGCTTGTTGGGGCCGTCGAGCAGCTGGTCGTAGAAGTTGAAGACGGAGGGGTCGCGCAGTTCCTGGTAGCGCCAGAGGCCGGTGTAGGCCTGGCCGGCGGGGGCGAACTGGCGGTTGAGGAAGAAATTGGGGTTGTTGCCCTGCGCGAGGTAGGCGCCGACGGCGAACCACTGGGTGAACGGCACGCCGCCGCGGCCGATCATGAACGGCGGGACGCCGTTGCCGCCCTGCGCGGGGCCGTGCGGATCGGTGAAGACGGCGGCGACCTGGCCGAACCAGCGGCCGGGGGCGCCGAGGTGGGCGAAGAGCTGCGGGTTGTTGGTGACGCTGGTCGGGACGGTGGGATCGACGGCGACCTTGTTGAGCACGTTATACCAAACGCTGAGGCCGTCGTGCGGCGGCGTCGGGCGCGGGCGGTTGGAGTGCTGGGCGCCGCCCTCGTAGCTGACCTGGAACTGCGTGAGGCCGTCGCTGATCAGGCGCGGCTCGAACTTCAGCGCGGCGAAGATGCGGCGGTCGGCTTCGTAGGCGGGGCGCTGGCGGTATTCCTCGCGCTTGTTGAGCCCGATGAAGCGGAACGCGAGGCGGTCGGCGACGAGCGGGGTGTTGATGTCGATGACCTCGCGGTGGGAATCGAAGCGGCCGTAGGTCTGGTCGTAGCGGTAGGAGAATTTGCGGAGGTTGGCCGACTTGAGCTGGTTGTTGATGATGCCGGCGGGGCTGCCGAGGCCGAAGAGGATGGCGTTGGCGCCGCGGGAGATGTCGATGCGCTCGGTGTTGTAGGAATCGAGCGGGATCGAGGTGAGGAAGAAGTCGCGGGTGAGGTCGGCGCCGGCGAGGCCGCGCACGCGCGTGGCGGTGCTGGGGCTCTGGAGCGCGCCCTCGGCGTTGGCGAAGCCGTTGCCGGTCGAGACGCCGGAGAAGTTGCCCTCGAAGCCGCCGACTTCGGTGCTCGTGGTGTAGATGAGGATGTCGCGGGCGTTGGTCGACGCGGTGTCGGCCAGCATCTGGGCGGTGACGACGGAGATGGCGGCGCCGACATCGCGGAGGTCGGTGCGCAGGCGGGTGCCGGCTAGGGTGGAGGTGGCGGCATAGCCGCGGTCCTCGGAGTCGACGACGACGAAGGGTGTGAGCGTGATCGGCTCGTCGGCCGCGGCGGAGGCGGAGGTGGGCGCGGGCGTCGTCGCGGGGGCAGCCGGAGCAGCCTGGGCACGCAGCGCGGCCGGAGCGGCCAACGCGAGCAGGACGGCGGCAAGGGCCGCCGGACGGTGCAGGGGGGAGGTAGTCATGAAACGATTTGGCCGACGCGGATCGCGCGGGAAAAAGACCCGCAAGGGGAGCGATCCGACTACGGGCGACGACGATGGAACAGCGGGCGGGCGCTTGGCTAGACGGATTCCGCGTTGGCCGCAGAATGATCGCGCGGGCGCGGCACGCGCAGCACGTGCGGATCGGTTGCGCGGCGGGTCGGACACAACGGCAGCAACCTGCGCCACGGAAAGGTCCGCGGTGATTCCGCGCTTCCGGATGGCCGGACCGCGGAGGGAGAGAAGCGCCGGCGGCCGCGATCGCCCGTGCGCCCTGCTCAGCCCGAGTGCGGCAGGAAATTCATCGCCAAAAAATCGAGGGCGGAGCGCATGTCGGCGGCGACGGCGCCGAGTTCGTGTTGCAACGGATTGTCCGCGACCGCGGTGCCGGCGACGGGGATCACGGTGTCGACGAGGCGCGTCGAGGCCGCGCGCACGACGTCGGCCATCGCCGCGGACTCGGCGGCCAGCACCGCGGTGCTCCGGCGGCCTGTGCCGTAGCCCACCAGCACCGCGATCGCGAAGACCGCGCAGGCCACGCCGGCCGACCACAGGCCCGCGCGCACCCACGGCGACCGGCGCGCGGGCGGCGCGGCGACCGCCGCCTCGGCGCGCGCTTGGCGGACCGCGCGGAGCAGGTCGGACTCGAAGCCGGTCCGCGGGGCGGCCGAGCCCACCGCCGCGCGGTCACCGGGCGGGACTGCCCCGGCGGCGGAAGCGGCGGAGGCAGGCGGGGAAGCGATCGCGGCGCGCGCGCCCTGGCGCAGACGGGCATCGAGCGCGGCGCCGGCGGCGAAATGCGCGCGGCACTCGGCGCAGCCGGCGACATGCCGCGCCACGGCGGGCCCGGGGCCCGCGAGGGCGGAGCGGAGGCGGACGAGGCGGCAGGCGAAACGGACGGAGGGCGGGGTCGGCGGGGTGGTTGTCATGCGGGCACTCCTTGTTTGAGCAGTTTCTGGCGGGCGCGGTGCACCAGCACTTTGACGTGGATGCGGGTGAGGCCCATCACGCGGGCCGTCTCCTCGAGCGGCAAATCTTCGCCGCAGCGCAACCACAACGCCTCGAACTCGCGGCGCGCGAGCGTGCGGCGCGCGCGGTCCCAGAGCGCCTGCGCGTGGTCTTCGAGCTCGACCTGGCGGGCGGGCGTCGGCGCGGGGCGGGCCGGGTCGAAGGCCATCTCGTCCCAGCGCGGGCCGTCGCGGAAATGGTTGAGCGCGGTGCGGCGCGCGATCGTGAGCAGCCAATGGATGACGGGGCGCGTGGGGTCGACGCGATCCAGGTGGCGCAGGCCCTTGATGAACGTCTGCTGCGTGAGGTCCTCGGCGTCGGCGTGCTGGCGCACCATCTGGTAGAGGTAGCCGTAGACGCGACGGTGGTGCGTGCGGACGAGTTCGTCGCAGGCGCGGGAGTCGCCGGCGATGGCGGCGCGCAGCACGGCGCTCTCCTCCGGCGACGCGACCGCCGCCTCCGGCGCAGGCGCAGAGGCGGCGGCAGGGGCGGCGAGAGAAGGCGCGAGCGACACGTTACTTCGCTTCGACGGCGGGAGCGGGGGCCTTGGGGTCGTTGACGCTGAGGGCGAACTGCGCCTTGCCCGTCGGGTCGTTCACGAAGGCGACCTTGAGCGTGTAGGTGCCGTCGACGCCGGGAAACTGAAACTGCTGCAGCAAGCGCACGGTGCGCATGAAGTCGGCCTTGAAAACGAGCGGCGTGCCGCCGCCGGCGGGGATGACCTCCACGTGATCGACGCGGGCGGTGTTGCCGCCGTTGAGGGCGCGGCCGACGGAGACGGTGGCGCCGGTGGTGAGCGCGACGCCCTCGACGGTGCGGACGTGGAGGCCGTTGGTCGCCGGGGTCGCGGCGACGTCGGCGGCGGTCCACTCGGCGAGCTTGCGGCCCATGGTGATGAGTTGGGGCCGGGGACCGGAGGCGGCGACCTGACGCGGGGCGGCCGCGGTCTGCAGGGATTTCGCCATGGCGGCGAGGCGGCTGCTGGAATACGCGAGGTCGAGTATCACGGTATCGCCCTGGCGCGAGACGGCGGTGGAGTTGATGAAGTCGGCGAGTTGTTTGTCGGTGGTCTCGGCGAGGGAGAGCATGGCGGTCATGCCCTGGAGAATTTTCATGAGCTTCTCGGCGTTGGCGGACGACGAGGCGATGAGCTCGGCGTGCGCGTAGACATCGGGACCGCGCTCGCCGACGGCGAGGGAACCGGCGCCGGCGAGCTGGAGCATGCGCGTCTGCGGGGCGTTGGCGCCGAACAGATCGTCGGTGGGGACGACGGTCGCGGCGTAGAGGTAGGCGCCGGCGGCTTTGGCGCCGAGGCGGTTGAGCGGGGCATCGGGGGTCTTGGCGAGCGAGGGCGCCTCGCCGCGCAGGACGGCGCGGGCCTTGAGGACCATCGCCTTGTTTTTGCTGACGATCACGTAGGGCTCGGGCGGGAAGGCGACGATCACCTGGGTCTTGTCCGCGGTCTTGGCGTTGGGATCGCTGATCGTGTAGGCGGGGAAGGGCCAGTCGGCGGCTTCGCCGAAAACCTTGGGGTTGGCGATGGTGCCCTGGAGCAGGAGGCTCTCGGCGATCTTGCGCAGTTCCGGTTTGCCCTGCGCGACGAGCGCGCCGTCGACGGCCTGCGGGTCCTTCGCGAGGTTGGTGCCGTAGCCGGTGACGGAGCCGATCGTCTCGAGGACGCGGGCGATATCGAGGCCGACGGCGCCGCCGGTGGCGCCGGCCTGCTCCTTCTCGAGCGCGGCGACGAGTTCCTTGCCGAGCACGCTGGCGCGCAGGGCGTCGAAATCGGCGTGGACGACCCAGCGGGCGTCGGCGCCGACGGTGCCGGGGTTGTAGGCGGCGGCCAACGGCGCGGCGGCGAGGGCGAGGAGGGCGGCGGCCGCGGGCAGGCGCGCG
>JBILLY010000231.1:0-7018 GCA_044375835.1 Opitutaceae bacterium | reverse complement strand
TTCCGTGGCGCACCCAACGCGGACTACACGTGGAATCTCGCCACCGGCAACGGCGCCAAAAATCTCAGCAAGGATCGCAACGGCCAGCTCGACGTGCTGCTCAAGGCGAAGACCTGGGTGGTCGCGCACACGCTCGTGCTCGGCGGCGACATCTTCGACAACGACAGCTTCAACAACAACGCCGCGACCTTCAACTACACCACCGCCCCGGCAGTCGTCACCGCCTCGGGCCAGACAATCTCCGGACTCGCGGCCATCTCCAACTGGGATCCGCTGCTGCATGGCGGCATTCCCGACTCGACCCGCTATTTCACGGGTTGGGGCAATCTCGGCGTCACCAACACCAAGAGTTTCGGCCGCTATCTCTCGTGGAACGGGGAATTCCGCGTCGCCGCGCGCCGCGTCATCCTCAGCCTCGGCGAACGCCGCGAGCAATATGTGTCGAACGCCACGCTCGCCAACCGTGGCGACTCCAAGGGGCCGTCGAGCACGAAGGGCATCGTGGTCGAGTTGACCGATTGGCTGAACGTCTACGCTTCCAAGAGCAGCAACTACCGCCCCAACGCGCCCGGCTTTGCCGGCGGCGGCCTCAGCGCGACCGGCGTGGGCGTGAATCGCGACCTCAACGGCCGGCTTGTGCCGGGCCTCAACGAGGCGGCGTTGTTGCCCGACCAGACCGGCACCAGCAAGGAAGTCGGTTTCAAAGTTGAAACCAAGGATCGCAAGTGGTCCGCGGCCGTCGGCTGGTTCGAGGTGCGCCGGGCCAACGTCCGATTGCAGGACATCGAGAAAGGCTTCCGCGACCCGCGCAACGTGATCGGATCGTTTTACCCGAGCACATTTCTCGCGGACGGCTCGCCAAATTCTTCCTCGTTGCGGCAGGTCAACGCCGGGTTCTCTCCGATCACGTTCTTCACTGCGTCGGGCCTGCAACGGAACCAAGGCGTCGAAGCGGAGGGCTTCTGGACCCCGATGCCAAACTACCAAGTGGCGCTCAGCTTCACCAACATCTACCGCTCAAAGACGCTCGCCAACAACTCGCTCTCCGGCGCGACAGCCTACGAGATTCTAAACACCGACCGGCGGCTCGGCTACTCGCCCGAGTATGCCATCGGACTCTTCAACAAATACACCTTCAACCGCGGCGACCTCAAGGGCCTCTCCTTCGCCGGCGGCGTCAACGGCCAGACCTCCACGAACCCGCGCTACGAAACAGCCTTCGACAAGCCGGATTTCAACCCGAGCTACCTCGTGGCGGACATCACGCTCGGCTACGCCGCGACCGTGTTCGGCCGCCGCGTGAACCTTACGCTGAACTGCAACAACGTCTTCGATCGCCTCTACGAAAAGGGCCAGTTCGGCTACGGCGAGCCGCGGAAAATCACCTTCCGCACCGACTTCAATTTCTGACGGAAGTTCGCGGGGTTCGCGGGACGACTCACCTCCGGGTGAGAGTCCGGCGTCCTCATTGTTTGCAGATCAACGGGCGAAAACAGGCGCCGAACCATCTTGTCATGACGTGGCCGTCGGATGGCGGAAATGTAGGCGAGCGCGGCATGAGAAAGGCTTTCAATTTGTGACGCCCCGAATCCTTCGTCGCGGAGTATCTTCATTTGCTCGGTGAATGAAATCGCGCGCGACTATCGCGATTTTTTCGCGGCGCGGAGAAAGCTGCGGAAGAGAACCATATGGGGCCGGTCAGATCGCTGAATTTTTCCGCACGGATCACAGCAAGTTTGATCAAACTCCGACCGAATCGTGATAGTGTCCGCGTCAAAGTAACGCCGGCCCGCCGCGGGCCGGACGCAAAAAGGCCCGCTCGGGGGAGCGGGCCTCGGAAGCGGGAACGGCGATCGCGGCGCGCGGCCGGAGCGCTCAAACCAGTTCGTAGGTGCCGGGCATCGGCACGCCGGGGAAGAGGCCGGGGCCGGCTTTCACCTGCTTCGGGAAGATGTCGAGTTTCGAGCCCTCGAGCAGCCACTTCCACGAGATCTCGCGGCCGGTGTAAGCCGACATGCGGCCGCCGATCGCGGTGAGCGTGGAAAACGCGACCTGCTCGCCTTCGTTGAGCGGGTTGTTGGCGCGGATGCTGGCGATGAGGTTGGTGTGCTCGACCACGTAGGGGTTGGGCAGCGCGCCGGTGTAGCGGAAGGCTTTCTCACCCTTGATCGTGGCCTCGCCCGACTGCGACGTGTCGACGACGCCCTTGGTGCCGACGATGTGCTCGGAGACGCGCTGGGTGGATTTCGGCGTGTGGCGGCACATGCTCATCACGCGCGCACCGTTGCCGTATTCCAGCTCGACGGCGAAGTGGTCCCAGATGTTGCCCTGGATCGCGCCGCGCGTCTGGCGACCGCCCATGCCGAGGAATTTCACCGGCGGACCGCCGAAGGCCCAGTTCATGACGTCGATGTTGTGGATGTGCTGCTCGACGATCTGGTCGCCGCTGAGCCAGTCCCAGTGATACCAGTTCCAGCACTGCCACTCGAGGTCGCTCATCGAAGCGAGTTCGGGGAACTTCGGGTCGTTCTTCTCGCGGAACCAGATGCCGGTGCCGTTCCAGTAGCAGGACCCGCCGACGAGTTCGCCGACGTCGCCGCCGTGGATGCGCTTCAAGGTCTCGATGTAGCTCGGTTGGTGGCGGCGCTGCGTGCCGGCGACGACGGCGAGGCGTTTCTCCTTCGCCTTCTTCGCGGCGGCGATGAACTGCCGCACGCCGACCGGATCGACCGCAATGGGTTTCTCGGTGAAGATGTGTTTGCCGGCGTTGACCGCGGCCTCGAAGTGCATCGGCCGGAAGCCCGGGGGCGCGGCCAAAATCACCATGTCGACGCCGGCGGCGAGGACCTTCTCGTAGTTGTCGAAGCCCGCGAATTTCTGGATCGTCGGCGTCTTCAGTTTTTTGTCGGCGCAGTGCTTGGTGATCGCGGCCGCGGCGCCGTCGACCTGGCGCTGGAACAGGTCGCCGACGGCGACGATCTCGACGCCGGGCGCGGAATCGAGGCAGTTGATGGCGGCGCCGCGACCGCGGCCACCGGAGCCGATGACGCCGACGCGCAGGGTGTCGGAGCCGGCTGTGGCGGCCATCACGCGGGGAGCCGCGGCGGCGGCGAGCAGCGCGGCGCCGGCGGTGGCGGAGGAGAGTTTGACGAAATCGCGGCGGGAGAGATCAGGCGGGGTGTTCATGGGGGAAACGGACATCGAGGTTGCGGGACGGGGATGAGGAAAAAGGGGATCGCGGCGCGAACGGGTCGACGCACGGAAAGGCACGCGCGTTGTTTTGCAATCTACCAGCGGCGGCAAGGCAAGTCTGCCGATCCGTTGGCGGGGACTGCGCCGATTTTGCGGCGCGCCGCGACGGCGGGAGCCGAAGCGGACGGGCGGGCGGACGACACGCGCGGCGCGCCGGACGATCCGCTCACTTGGCGGCGGCGGTCTCGTTCCAGTAGATGACGACGTTCTTCGTCGCGCGGCCGGCGGCGATGACGTCGGGTTTCCCGTCGCCGTTGAGGTCGGCGACTTTCAGGTCCTCGACGGCCATCGTGTTGTCGTCGATCAGTGCGTGTTGTTTCCACGCGAGGCCGTCGGCGTCGGTGGCGACGAAGAGCTTGATGCCGACCTTGTCGCCCGGACGGGCGCCGCGCCAGCCCGCGACCACCTGGTCGCTGCCGGTGCCAAGCAGATCGCCGGTCGCGAGGCCGTGCCCCTGGATGAGGGACTCGTCGAGCACGGTGCGCTGGGCGGTCCAGTCGGCGCCGCTGGAAAACTGCGTGGCCACGCCGCGGTAGACCGCCACCTGCGTGCCGTGCATCGGCTCGATCGTCGCGAGGAAGCGGCCGCCCCCGGGGAGCGTGCCGCGCCGCACTTCGCCGGCGCCGATGCCCGTGACGGACTGAGGGATCGAACGGTTGGCGGGCGCGTCGAGGGTGAAGACGCCTTCTTTGGCCGCGACGAGGAGCGTCTCGGCGGTCTGGTTGCCGGCGCCGGGGCCGGAGACGAGGTCGAAATTGTGCGTCGCGTGCAGCGGCGGCAGGCTCGCGGCGAGCGGCACCGGGCGGCTGTCGGCGCGCCACGGCCACTCGTAGCCGAGGATTTCCACGCCGGCGCCGGCGTTGTTCTTGTTGCCGCGGCCGTGGAGCGGGAGGACGGCGAGCAACGCGCCGCCGCCGGTGCGCATCCAGTGCATGCGGTGCGTCGTGGGCTCGTGCGGCAGGCGCCGCGGCGTCCAGCGCTGCGTGCGGTCGGCCGGCGCCTCGAGGAGAAAGATCGCGCCGCTGTTCACGGTGTCGCCGGGATTCCACTCGGCGCCGACCGCGACCTCGGCCTTGCCGTCGCCGTCGAGATCGCGGGCCGCGATGCACACGTGGTCCTTGGGCGTGAGGTTTTCCGCCATCACGAATTTCTCCCACCGCGGTGCGCGATACCACACGATCTGTTTCGCGTCGGCCAGGAGGATGTCGGGCTGCTTGTCGCCGTCGACGTCGGCGATCGCGAGACCGTAGCCGATCTGGATCGCGGCATCGACGGTCTGCGCGCGGCCGCGCCAAGCGGGCGGCTCGGCGGCCGGGAGCGCGGCGGCCGCGCCCGCGAGGAGGACGGCAGCCCGGGGAAACGCGGAAAGAAAAGACGGGGAAACGCGCGGGAATTTCATGGGGCGGCGGAGAGCGAAGCGTCCCGCGCCGGAAATGTCCGGCGAAAAATCTCCGCGCCCGCCGTGCTCACGCCCGCCGCAGCGCCGCGAGGATCCCGGGCAGACCGTGGAGCGAATCGATCCGGTGGAAACGTCCGCCGGCCGGCGGCGCATCCTCGGCGTGTTCCGCCGCCCAGAGGATGCGATACGGCACGTGCACGCCCGCGCCGCCGAGCGCGAGCACGGGCAGAATGTCCGACTTCACCGAGTTGCCCACCATCACGAAGCGCTCCGGCGCGATCGCGTGCCGGCGGAAGATCTCCGCATACGTGCCCGCGTCCTTCTCCGACACGATCTCGACGTGCGCGAAGTGCGCCGCGAGCCCCGACTTCGCCAGCTTGCGCTGCTGGTCGCGGAGGTCGCCCTTGGTGATCAGCAGCGTGCGGTGCCGCGGCGCGAGGGCCGCGAGCATCTCCGCCGCGCCGTCGAGCAGCTCCACCGGGTGCGCGAGCATGTCGCGGCCCAGCCCGATCAGTTCGCGGATCTCCTCCGCGCTGATTTTGCCCGCGGTGAGTTCGATCGCCGTCTCGATCGCGGAGAGCGTGAAGCCTTTCACGCCGTAGCCGTAGAGCTCGAGATTGCGCATCTCGGTCGCGAAGAGCGTGCGGTCCACCGTCGCGGCGTCGTGGTGGCGCGCCAGCAGCGCGCGGTAGCGCTCGTGGGTTTTTTCGAAAATACACTCGTTGTGCCAGAGCGTGTCGTCGGCATCGAAGCCGAGCACGAGGTCGTCGCCCGCAGAATTGTCGCGCGTGGTCATCGCGCGACTCCACGGCGCCGCCCCGCGGCGCGCAAGATTCCTCGCCGCCGCCGGCCCGCACCGTCACGGTTCCCGCCCATGAAACTGTGCTCCCGCTCCGGCCCGTCCCGCCCGCCCTGCGCGGCCGCGCGCGCGCACCCCGGCACCGCGTCCGACGGACCGCGCCGCCTCCGCCCTGCTCCGTCGCCCCGTCCGACTTCCGGAAAAGCCCCGTGACCTCGCCCCGCCCCGCCGCCCCCGCTTTCCAGCCGAACCTCACGACCCAGATTTCCGTCGTGGTCACGGTCGCCGTCGCGCTCGCCGCCGCCGCGCTCACGTCGATGCACCTGGTCCAGCAACGCAGCCTCGAATCGCTGCTGGAATCGGAGATGAAGGAACGGACCAACATCCTCGAACGCGGCCTCGATCTCACCCGCCGCCCCCTGCTCGACTTCACCTCGGACTACGCCCCGTGGGACGACATGCTCGACTTTGCCCGCCGGCCCGATCCGAAGTGGAGCGACGTCAACATCGAGCCCTCGCTCGAACGCTTCAAACTCCACGCCGTCTGGGTCGTGCGCAGCGACGGCGTCGTCGTCCACACCAGCAGCGCGGCCAGCGGCCGGACTCCGCCGCTGCCGTTTAACCCCGCCGATCTCGTCGGCGTTGAAGCCCCGCCGGTCAATTCCGACCCGGAGCACTGGTTCGTGCGCCAAGGCAACGCCCTGATCGAGGTCGCGATCGCAGCGATCCAGCCGTCCGACGAAGCCAAAGCCGTGAAGAACCCCTTCGGCTGGCTCGTGGTCGCCGCTGCCTGGGGGCCCGAACGCGCCAAAGTCCTCTCCGAACTCGTCCAGGGCGAAGTGCAGGCCGCGCCCTCCGCCGTCAATTCCCGCCCCGGCGTCTATTTCATCCGCCGCCCGCTCGTCGACCGCCACGGCAAAGTCGTCGAGACCCTCGTCGCCACCTTCGAACCCGAGGAACTCAAGATCACCGGCGACCACCAGCGCCTCGCGCTCCAACTCTTCGTCGTCGCCCTCATCGTCACCGGCTCCGTCGTCATCGGCGCCATCTACCTCCTCGTGGTCCGCCCCCTCCGCCTGCTCCAGGAGAGCCTCGCCGCCGAAAACCCCGCCATCGTCGGGCCGTTGCTCGGCCGCACCGATGAATTCGGCCACCTCGCCCGCCTCGTCCGCTCCGCCGCCGAACAGCGCGACGCCCTCTCCGGCATGCTCGACGAACGCGCCCGCCTCGGCCGCGATCTCCACGACGGCGTCATCCAGAATCTCTACGCCACCGGCATGGGCATCGCCGCCCTCCGCGGCCGGCTCAATCCCGACCAAGGCATCCTAGCCGATCTCCTCGACGAAGCCCGCGCCACGCTCAACGAGACCATCCGCGACGTCCGCAGTTTCATCGACGGCCTCGAGCCCGAGGTGCTCCGCAGCATGTCGTTCGCCGACGCGCTCCGCTCCCTCGCCGACAAACTCCGCCGCCTGCGCCCCTTCTCCGTCCACTTCGCGATCGACCCCGCCATCGCCGAAGCCCTCACCCCGAAACAGCGCCTGAACCTGCTCCAAGTCGCGCGCGAG
>JBILLY010000230.1:0-7046 GCA_044375835.1 Opitutaceae bacterium | reverse complement strand
CGGCCGCATCGACAACGCCCAGCAGCTCGGGCTCGACACCCCCGGCGTCGGCACCGGTGTGACCGGCCTGCCCATCACCGACCACCAGCTCGGCTTCACCTCCCCCTCCGGCGGCACCTGGATCGTCCGCCGCTCCGGCGAAAAGACCGCCGGCTACGCCGAGCGCGCCTACAGCATGGTCAACTCCTACAGCTTCTCCGAAGGCCGCCTCCGCGGCCTCCGCCTTGGCCTCACCTCCAGTTTCCAGCAGAACCACCGTGCCTTCATGTATACCGATGCGGCCGCCGGCGGCGCCCGGAAAATGCATTACTACCCCAATCGCTTCCTGAACGATTTCTTCGCCTCCTACGGCTTCCGTCTCACCCGCCTCGTCCGCGCCTCCGTCCAGCTCAACGTCTCCAACCTCTTCGACGAGCAACGCATTCTCTACCAGATCCGCGCCGCCAACGGCACCTTCGCCTACGCCGGCTGGTTCAATACCCCCCGCCGCCTCGCGATCACCACCCGCCTCACGTATTGAGAAACCGGAGGCGCCGGCCCGCCTACCCGCCGGCCCGCGCCGCCGGGTAGGGCCGGCAGGTAGGGCCGGCTCGCCGAGCCGGCTTGGGTTCCCGCCCCCGCTCCGCCGCCCGACATCCCCGTCTGTTCGCCGCAGGTTTCCTCCGCCGCCCGTCCGCGGCCACCCCGCCTACTTTTGCCCACCGTCCTCCCTCTCCGCCAACGCCAGCCGTCATCGCCCGCCGCCCCGTCCTCCGCGTCTTCCTCCTCTTTCGTGTCTTCCTCCTCTTCCGCCGCCCGTGCCGCGTCCCCGCGCTCCCGCCTCCGCCGCGCCGCGCTCGCACCGTTCGCAGCCGCCCTCGCCGCCCTCGCCGGCCTCGCCGCGCTCGGCGCCCGCGCGCAGACGCCCCCGTCCGGCCCCGGCGCCCCCTTCGAGATCAGCGGCATCTACCCGCACCTCGCCATGTTCAACTCCCACGGCGAATGCGGCACCGGCGCCGTCGTGCCTTGGGCCGACCGCCTCTGGGTCGTCACCTACGCCCCCCATCAGCCCAAGGGCGGCAGCGACAAACTCTACGAGATCACTCCCGACCTCCGGCAGATCATCCGCCCCGAAAGCATCGGCGGCACCCCCGCCAACCGCTTCATCCACCTCGAGTCGCAGCAGCTCTTCATCGGCCCCTACGCCATCGACGCCCAGCGCCGCGTCCGCGCGATCCCGTTCGACCGCATGTTCGGCCGCCCCACCGGCAACGCCCGCCACCTCACCGACCCCGCCAACAAACTCTACTACGCCTCGATGGAAGAGGGCTTCTACGAGGTCGATGTCCACACCCTCGCCGTCAAAGAACTCTTCCGCGACGAACAGGTGAAAGAGCCCTTCCGCCGCGCCGACCTCCCCGGCTACCACGGCAAGGGCTTCTACTCCGGCCAGGGCGTCGTCGTTTACGCCAACAACGGCGAACACGGCGCCCTCGCCCGCACCAAGCCCGATATCCCCAGCGGCGTCCTCGCCGAGTGGGACGGCGTCTCCGACCAGTGGACCATCGTCCGCCGCAACCAGTTCACCGAGGTCACCGGCCCCGGCGACCTCTCCGGCAACAAAAACCCCGCCACCGATCCCATCTGGTCCATCGGCTGGGACCACCGCTCCCTCATTCTCATGGTGCGCGACACCGGCACTTGGCACAGCTACCGCCTCCCCAAGGCCAGCCACAGCTACGACGGCGCCCACGGCTGGAACACCGAGTGGCCCCGCATCCGCGACATCGGCGAGACCGACCTGCTCATGACCATGCACGGCTCGTTCTGGCGCTTCCCCAAAAACTTCTCCTCCACCCGCTCCGCCGGCATCGCCCCCCGCTCCAACTACATCAAGGTCATCGGCGACTTCGCCCGCTGGGGCGACCGCCTCGTCCTCGGCTGCGACGACACCGCCCAGAGCGAATTCCTCAACAAGCGCAAAGCCAAGGGCACCCTCGTCGGCCCCGGCCAGAGCCAGTCCAACCTCTGGTTCGTCGAGCCCGCCCTGCTCGACCGCCTCGGCCCCCCGCTCGGCCGCGGCGCCGTCTGGTTCGACGAGCCCGTGAAAAAAGACGCGCCCTCCGACGCGTATCTGTTCTCCGGATTCGAGCAGCGCGTGCTCCACCTCGCCCACGACGCCGCCGCCCCCGTCTCCTTCGTCCTCGAGGTCGACCGCGCGGGCGACGGCCGCTGGTCCGAACTGCGCCGCGTCGAGGTCCCCGCCTCCGGCTACGCCCACACCGCGTTCACCGCCGCCGAGCGCGGCGCTTGGATCCGCGTCCGCGCCCCGCGCGACCTCGCCCGCGCCACCGCCTTCTTCTCCTACCGCCAACCCGACGCCCGCACCACCGTCGCCGACGCCCGCTTCGCCGGCCTCACCGCCGACAATTCCGCCGCCGCCACCTCCGGCGGCCTCCTCCACGCCCGCGGCGCCGAGAAAAAAACCCTCTCCGTCGTCGTCGGCGACACCCACTACGAGATGGGCCCCGACATGCGCCTCGCCCCCTCCGGCGACACCGCCGCCGCCCCGTGGACGCAGAAAAACGCCGCCATCCCCCGCGATGCCGTCGTCCTCGACGCCGCCTCCGTCGTCTACACCGACGAAGCCGGGAAACGCTTCCGCCTCCCCAAGGCCCGCGCCGACTGGTCCCTCGCCGGCCCCCACGGCCCCGAGCGCCCTTGCCGCGAGGTCTGCACCGAACGCGATCTGCTCAACGCCGCGGGCACCTTCTTCGAGCTGCCCGCCGAAAACGCGGGCGGCATCGCCAAGCTCCGCCCCGTCGCCACCCACGGCCGCCGCATCCACGACTACGCCACCTGGCGCGGCCTCCTCGTCCTCACCGGCATCGACGCCGGCGCCGGCCCCGCCGCCAACCGCCACCTCGTCCGCTCGACCGACGGCGCCGCCGCCGTCTGGGTCGGCGTCGTCGACGACCTCTGGACCTTCGGCAAACCTGTCGGCGTCGGCGGCCCTTGGAAAGACACCGCCGTCGCCGCCGGCGTCCCCTCCGATCCGTATCTGTTTACCGGCTACGACAAGAAATCGCTCGCCCTCTCCCACACGTCCGCCGCCCCCGTGCGCCTCACCGTCGAGGTCGACCTCACCGGCACCGGCCGCTGGGTCACCTACGCCGCCTACGACGTCGCCCCCGGCCGGACCGTCGACCACACCTTCCCCGCCGGTTACCAGGCCTACTGGCTCCGCGTCACCGCATCCGCCGCCACCACCGCCACCGCCTGGCTCACTTACAACTGATCCCTGCCCATCGCCTCTCGCCCATCGCCTCTCGCCCATCGCCTATCGCTCATCGCCTCTCCCATGCACCGCAAGCTCCTCCCCGCCCTCCTCGCCCTCGCCGCCTCGCTCGCGGCGCCGTTCGCCGCCGCCGCCGACCGCCTGCTGCTCGAAGCCGAAAGCTTCCAGTCCGCCGGCGGCTGGTCGCTCGACACCCAGTTCATCGACCTCATGGGCTCGCCCTACCTGCTCGCCCACGGTCTCGGCACCCCGGTGAAAGACGCCGTCACCACCGCCACCTTCCCCGCGGCGGGCAAATACCGCGTCTGGGTCCGCACCAAGGACTGGGTCGCCCACTGGCAGGCCCCCGGCGCCCCCGGCAAGTTCCAGGTCCTCGTCAACGGCCAGCCCCTCGCCGAAACCTTCGGCACCAAGAGCGCCACGTGGTTCTGGCACGACGGCGGCACCGTCGATATCGCCGCCAAGTCCGCCACCGTCGCCCTCCGCGACCTCACCGGCTTCAACGCCCGCTGCGACGCCGTCTACTTCACCTCCGACCTGAAAGAGACCCCGCCCAACGACACCGCCCCGCTCTCCGCCTGGCGCAAGTCCACCCTCGGTCTCCCGCCCGCCCCCGACGACAAGGGCCTCTTCGACCTCGTCGTCGTCGGCGGCGGCTACGGCGGCATGGGCAGCGCCATCTCCGCCGCCCGCCAGGGCCTCAAGGTCGCCCTCATCCAGAATCGCCCCGTCCTCGGCGGCAACGGCTCCTCCGAGGTCCGCGTCTGGGCCCAGGGCCTCATCCGCCGCGGCAAATACCCGCACATCGGCGAGATGGTCGAGGAGTTCGCCGACAAGGCCAAGAACTCCCCCGGCACGTATGAAGAATTCGGCGACGCCCAGAAGGAAGCCCTCGTCCGCTCCGAGAAAAACATCACCCTCTTCCTCAACGAGCACGTCTTCGCCGCCGCCACCCGGAACGGCCGCATCGTCTCCGTCACCTCTCTCAACACCGCCTCCTCCCGCCAGTCCCTCTACCGCGGCAAGTTCTTCGTCGACTGCACCGGCCACGGCAACCTCGCCCACCTCGCCGGCGCCAAATACGAGATCGAGATGAAGGACCTCCTCGGCATGTCCAACATGTGGGTCTGGTCCGACGCCCCCGCCCCGCAGAAATTCCCCGAGACACCCTGGGCCCTCCCGCTCACCATGGACGACTTCCCCTACCCCAAGAAGGGCCGCGCCGACATGGCCGACAAGGGCAAGGGCGAGTGGTTCTGGGAGAGCGGCTTCAACAAGCACCCGATCAACGATCTCGAGTTCATCCGCGACTGGAACCTCCGCGCCGTCTTCGGCGCCTTCAACGCGATGAAAAACCGCGACGGCGCCGCCGACCACGCCAAGGCCAAGCTCGACTGGGTCGCCTACGTCGGCGGCACCCGCGAGTCCCGCCGCATCGTCGGCGACGTCATGCTCACCCACGAGGACATCATCACCAAAAAGGAATTCCCCGACGGCTGCGTGCCCTCCACCTGGAGCATCGACCTCCACTTCCCCAAGGCCGAATACGCCAAGAAATTCCCCGACAATCCCTTCATCTCCTACGCCGACCACGACCGCCGCGTCGACCGCAACTACGGCTACCCGATCCCCTACCGCACCCTCTACTCCGTCAACGTCGAGAACATGTTCATGGCCGGCCGCAACATCAGCGTCACCGACCACGCCCTCGGCACCATCCGCGTCATGAAGACCATCGGCATGATGGGCGAGGTCGTCGGCAAAGCCGCCGCCATCGCGATCAAAAACAACTGCACCCCGCGCGACGTCTACCGCCTCCACTGGTCCGAGCTCGACGGCCTGCTCAAGCTCCCCGGCCGCGCCCGCCGCCTCCCCGACAACACCTTCGACATCAGCGGCCCCGCCCCCGCGCCCCTCGCCGAAGGCTCCGGCAAGGGCCTCGCCCTCTCCTCCCTCAAGGGCGTCGTCGTCGACAACGCCGCCGCCAAGCTCACCGGCAAATGGGCCGGCGGCGAAGGCCTCGACCACGTCGGCGCCGACTACGCCTACGCCCGCGGCCCCGGCAACACCGCCACCTTCGTCCTCAACGTCCCGACCGACGGCCGCTACGAGGTCCGCTTCGCCACCGCCGCACACGAGAACCGCGCCAGCAACACCGCCTACACCGTGCGCCACGCCGAAGGCGAAAAGAAGGGCACCATCGACCAGAAGAAGCCCGGCCCCGTCGACAACCGCTGGGTCGTCCTCGGCACCTTCCGCTTCAAGGCCGGCACCCCCGGCGCCGTCGTGATCGACGCCGCCACCGCCAACGGCAACGCCCACATCGACGCCGTCCACCTCGTCGAGGTGAAGTGAAGCTGGCGCCTCCGTCAGCGCGCCGCTACCAACACTGGCTCCGCCGCGTCGAGCACCGCCTGCGGGTGCTTCAACGCGACCCGCAGCAGCATCTTCGCCGCTTGGTCCGGTTCGCGCTGCCCTTGCTCCCAGTTTTGGAGCGTGCGCGGCGAGATGCCCAGCAGCACCGCCATTTCGCGCTGCGACAGCCCGAGCTTGGCCCGGGCCGCGGCGGTGTTGGCTGCATGGTCGGCAGACTGAGCCCGGCGAAACGCCTCCGGATCGACCCGTTTCCGCAGGAATCCACCCTTCCCGTCCGGCACGATCTGAGTGACGCGACCGGGCCGGGTCGCTCCCGCCAGCAAGGCCGTTTTGCGACGCACGATTTCCTTCAGTTCGCTGGTTTTCATGATTTCACCGTTTTCTTGAGGAGCTTGAGATCGGCGGCCGAAAGATCCGCCTTTTCGTTCTTGGCGTAGAGATCGAGCAGTAAAATTTGCCCGGCATGGTTTCTGAAAAAGTAGATCACCCGCGCCCCGCCGCGCGCGCCGCGGCCCTTGGCCGCCCAGCGCAGCTTGCGACAACCGCCGGAACCCGGGATCGTCGCACCCGCTTCGGGCCTGCTGGCGAGCGCCACCATGAGCGCGAACAGTTCGTCGTCCTCCAACAACCGGGCGGCGGCGGCCGTGAACCGAGGATCTTCGACGAATGTGATCACGGCCGACCACTACGTCATTGAAGTAGACTCGGGCAATCCCAATCCTCCCCCGTCCGTCGTGATTCCGCGCCTCGCCCTCCAGCTCTACCGCTTCGCCGTCGTCGCCGCGATCGCGTGGCTCGTCCGCGATGTCGCCGTCAACCAGCGCTCGCACGGCGACGCCCCCGTCGTCCTCGACGAGGTCAAATCGTTCTTCCCCGCCGCCGCCCGCCTCCGGGCCGACGACTCCGCCCGCGACGGCCTCTTCGTCCTCGACCGCGCCGGCACCGAACTCGGCTACGTCGTCCGCACCCAGCCGCGCTGCCAGGACCTCATCGGCTACTGCGGCGTCACCGATACCCTCGTCGTCCTCGACGCCGAGTGGAAAATCCTCGGCCTCAAGGTCCGCCGCTCCGACGACACCATCGAGCACGTCCGCGATGTCGTCACCGACCGCCGCTTCCTGAAAAAATGGAACGGCCTCACCTGGGACGCCGCCGCCGACCTCGACCTGAAAAAAGCCGGCATCGAGGGCGTCTCCGGCGCGACCATGACGAGCATGGCCATCGCCCGCAGCGTGAAGGCCCGCCTCCAGATGAGCCGCGACGAGATCGCCGCCCGCCCGCCGCTCCGCTTCGGCTGGCGCGACTACGGCATGCTCGGCGTCCTCGCCCTCGCCGCCCTCATGGCCTTCGGCCCCGCCGCGCTCCGCCCCCGCTGGACCCGCGCGTATCAGAT
>JBILLY010000354.1:0-5453 GCA_044375835.1 Opitutaceae bacterium | reverse complement strand
GCCCGAAATCCCGGGGCCGCCGAGCATCCGCCTGGTCGCGACGCTGGCCGGCGTCAGCGCGATGACCGCCTCGCGCGCCCGCGGCAGCCGCGGGCGCATCGCCGACGAAACGCGCCGCAGAATCGTCGCGATCGCCGAACAAATCGGCTACCGGCCGGACCCCGAGTTGAACAAACTCATGCACCACCTGCGGGGGCGCCGGCGGCCGGCGTTTCAAAGCGTGATCTGCGCGGTGACGACGCGACCCACCTCCAGCAGGGAACCCTACAGCGAGGCGGTGGCGGCCGGGGCGAAGCGGCAGGCGGAACTGCGGGGATACAATTTCACGCTGATGCGGGTGGCGACCGATCCGGCGAAGTGGAGCGGAGTGCAGCGGATACTGCGCAGTCGGGGCGTGCAGGGCGTGCTGCTGCTTCCGCAGCACCAACCGATGGATCTGAGCCGGTTGCTGGATTGGTCCGGGTTCTCCGCGGTGGCGGCGACCTCGAGCCTCATCGCGCCGGCGCTGCACCGGGTGATGCCCCACCACTTCGCCAACGCGCTGCTGCTTTGCCGCGAGCTCGCGGCGGCCGGGCATCGCCGGATCGGCCTCGTGATCGGACGCGAACACGACCTGCGGGTGAACCACTTGTTCACCGCCGCGGTGACGTGGCACGGACTGAACGAAGCCGCCGAGTTGGTGCCGCCGTTGGTCTACGCCGAGTCGCTCGCGGGCGAACTCCGGCCTTGGTTTGCCCGGCATCGACCGGATGCGATCGTCGCCACCGAATATCCGGCGGTGCGGGCCTGCCTGCACGCGCTGCGCCTCAGCGTGCCGGGCCGCGTCGGGTTCGCCTGCACCAGCGTCGGAAAGACCGGGGACCGGGAAACGGAGAAAATTCCCGGCATCGACGAATTGCCCGAGCAGATCGGGGCGGCCGCCGTGGACCTGCTCTCGAGCATGATCGAACGCCGGATCTGCGGGCTGCCCGCGGCGACCACCTCCTCCCTGATCCAAGGCTGCTGGCGCCCGGCGGCAACCGTGCCCCCGCGGGCCTGAGCGCGCCGCCCGGGACAGGCCGGAGACGCGACGCGCGCGCCTACGGCCGGGCGACGAGGCGGAGGACGAGGGCTTCGTAGCCGACGTGGCGGGTGTAGGCGGGATTCCGCTCGAAGCGCTCGCGCGCCTCCAGAATCTCGATACGTGCCAGGCGCTCGGCGCACTGCGCGAGCAGCGTGCGGACAAGCAGGCGCGCGTGCGCGGCGCCGAGGCAGAGGTGGGCGCCGAAGCCGAAGGCGAGGTGCGGGTTGGGCTTCCGGTCGAGGCGGATCTCGTCGGGCGCGGGGAAGACGGTCTCGTCGCGGTTGGCCGAGGCCCAGCCGAGGGAGACGCGGCCGCCGGGCGGGACGGTGTGGCCTTTGACGTCGGTTTCCACCGGACAGACGCGGCCGATGTGGGTGAGCGGCATGAACACGCGGAAAAACTCCTCGGCGGCGTGCGTGAGGCGGGCGGGATCGGCGCGCAGGAAGCCGAGGGCGTCGGGATTCTTCCCAAGGTAGTGCAGCACCGAGGCGACGGTGTAGATGATGGTGTCGCGGCCGCCGGCGAAGGCGAGGTTGCCGAAGCCCATCATCTCTTCGCGCGTCAGCGGCCGGCCGTGGAACTGCGCGCGGGTGAGGACGCTGAAGAAATCGTCGCCGGGCGCGGCGGCGGCACGATCGAAGGCGCCCTGCAGGTAGGCTTCGAGGGCGCCGCCCTTCGTGGGACCGCCGCCGTCGTGGAAGACGTGCGTCCCCCACCCGATCCAGATCTCGGCTTCGCTCTCGGGCACGTTGAGCAGATGCGCGAGCGCGCGGGATTGGAGCGGCAGCGCGAACTCATGGACGGCCTCGAAGGACTCGCGCGCGAGGGCGGCGTCGAGCAGGCGGGCGATGAGCGCCTCGACGGCGGCGATGACGGCGGGCTCCTTGGGGCGGCGGAAGATGGGCTCGACGAGTTCGCGGTAGTCGGTGTGAAGCGGCGGATCGGTCTCGATCGGCAGTTGGCGCATCGTGCGGTCCTCCTCCTCCGAGGGGATCGGCACGCGGAAGGGCGCGTCGGAGCTGAAGGTCTGCCAGTCCTTGGCGGCGCGGCGCACGTCCTCGTGGCGGAGGAGCATGGGGATATTCTCCCCTTGGAAGGGGCAGCGAAGGACGCCCTTTTCCTGGCGGGCGGGGCGGAAGGGATCGGGGTGCAGCATGGGACGGAGCGCGGAGAGTCGGGCGAAAGCGCCGCGGACGCGCAAGGTCCGGATGACGTGGCCGCGGATTCCGGCGTGGCGACGGTCGAGACAGCGGCGAGGCGGGGAACGCCCGAGACCTACGTTACGCTCCGGCGCGGGATGCGGGGCGCGGCCGGCGGTTGCCCGCTCCGCCGCGCCCCCGCGCGGGGTTTACAGCCGGGTGTTCACGCCGGCGAAGAAGCCCGGCGTCAGCACGCGGCGCTGGCTCGGGCGCGGGCCGCGGTCCTGACCGGTCTCGAATTCGCCGAGGACGTTGTTCACGTCGAGGTAGAGGCTCACGCGCCGGGTGAGCTGATACTGCGTCTTGAGATCGAGGGTGTCGCGGCGGATGCGGTAGACGAGCTGTGAGTCGACGGCGTTGTAGGTCGTGAGGTAGCGGCCGCGGTGGTTCCACTGGAGGCGCACGGTGATGCCGTTGCGGATGTAGGAGAGACCGGCGTTGGACGTGTCGGGGTTGAAGCCGGCGACCTTGCCCTTGGGATTCGGCGCGACGGCGATGGCGTTGCCGGCGCCGTAGTTGCCCTCGGTTTCCATGCGCGTGAGGTTCGCATAGGCGCCGAAGCCCTGCATCCAGCCGCGGAGAAAGGTGAACTGCTGGCTGTAGTTGAGTTCGAGGCCGCGGACCTTGGCGGAGCCGCCGTTGTATTGGGTGGTGAGCAGGTAACCCGCGTAGTCGCCGCCGAAACCGTTGTCGGCGCCGCTGCCGACGGTCTGGCCGCCGGCGGTGAAGATGAAGTTCTTGATATCCTTCTGGAACACCCCGACGGACACGACGCCGGCCGGCTCGAAGTAATACTCGGCGGCGAGGTCGAAGTTGTCGGCGGTCTGCGGCTTCAGGGCCGGGTTGCTGGTGGTGATCGTGCGCGGATTGGAGTCGAGGTTGACGGTGGTGCGCGGGATGAGCTGGCCGATGCCGGGACGGCCGACGTTGGTGGCCCAGCTGGCGCGCGCGATGAGGCGCGGCGTGACGGCGTATTTCAGATGCACGCCGGGCAGCACGTTGCGGTAGCTGCCGGTGCGGATCTGGCGCGCGCCGTATTCCGCGACGTTGCGGCGGATGATCTCGGCGTCGGTGAGCGGGCCGGTGAACGCGGCGCGGCGCGCGCGCTCCTCGGGCGTGAGGGCCTGGAGCGCGCCCTCGCCGCGGGTCTTGGTCCACTCGATACGGGCGCCGGCGAGGACGCTGAGACGTCCGAGCTGCACGTGGCCCATGAGAAAGGTCGCGGGAATCTTCTCCTCGAACTCCTGGTCGCCGGTGAGCTGCGCCTGGATGTTGGCCTGGGTGTCGCGGGTGAAGTGCGTCGGGTTTCGCGCGAGGGCCTCGTCGAGGAGGTTGTTGGTGTGGCCGGGCCAGGCGGGGACGGGCACGGGCGGGAAGCGCACGTCGTCGGTGTGGAGCTGGCCGCGGGCGATCTGGCCGAACTGCGCCAGGTTGTCGTCGTTGACGCCGCCGCGCGCGGCGTTGGGGCCCTGCACGCCGTCGGGGCCGACATAGCTGCCGGTCCACTGCGTGGCTTCGAGCACGCGGCGCTGCTCGCGGAATTTGCCGCCGAGCTTCACGTAGGACGGATACGCGGTGGCGAAACTCTTCTTCGCGTTGAAGGAGACGCCCTGGTATTTGTCCCAGCCGGCACGGCGATTGATGGTGTAGCGGTTGTCGGTGAAGCTCGCGGGGTCGGCGATGCTGGGGCCGGCGGTCTGGGTGACGACGGGCATATCGGACCGCGCACGCTGGTCGACGGTGAAGCCGATGCCGCGCGCGGTGTAGCCGAAATTGCGCTGGCCGGCGTAGTTCGACTTGGAGTCGGACGCGTAGAGGTTGGCGTCGAGCTCGAGGCCGGGACGTTTGTGCACGGCGCCGATCTGGTGGTAGTTGGTGCGGGCATCCTTGTAGGCGTTGTCGGCCTGGATGTTCACGGTGCTGGCGGCCGTGGGCAGAACGGTGGTTAAAGTGTCGGTGTAGCCGGGCGCGACGCCGGCGGCGTTGGTGGTGAAACTGAGCACGCGATCCGTGTCGTGGTCGGTGAGGCGATTGATCGTGGAGCCGACGTAGACGCGCGTGGCCTCGCTGAGCTTGTAGTCGAGACGCACACCGCCGCCCCAGCGGGAGGTGAGGAGCCGCTCGTCGACGTAGCCGACGGTGTTGGTGTAGGTGGGGCCGGTGGCGCCGTTGGCGAGCGCGAGCGACGTCTGCGTGACGGTGTCCTGCGGGGTGAAGAGCTTGCGGTGGCCGAAGTTCACGGAGACGGCGAGCTTGCCGGCAAACGTCTCGGAATACGTGACGGCGTAGTTGTAGGGCAGGCCGGTCATGCGGTCGTCGAGCGGGCGGTAGGTGAGCCCGGCGGAGATGCGGACGAAGCGGCCCTTGGTGTCGAAGCCGGTCTTCGAGACCATGTTGACGGCGCCGCCAATGGAGTCGCCGTCCATGTCGGGCGTGGGCGACTTCACGACCTCGAGGCGCTCGACGGTGTCGGCGCTGACGGTCTGGAACTGGTATTCGCGCGTCGCGCCGGCGGAAGCGGCGTCGGCGAGGCGGTTGCCGTCCATCGTGATGGTGGTGAGGTTCTGGTTGAGGCCGCGGATGCGCACATAGCGGATCGTGCCGTCGACGGTGTCGCCCTCGATGCCCGGGAGGCGCACGAGGAGATCGGCGGGGTTTTGGGCGAGGTTGCCGAAGGCGTCGGTGGAAACGATGTTCTTCACGCCGTCGGAGAGGCGCTGGAGCGTGACGGCTTGGGCGTTGCCCTCGCGCTCGCCGGCCACGACGAACGACGACAGCTGGTAGACCGACGAGGTGAGGCCGAAGTCGCGGCGGACCGGGGCATCGCCCGCGAGCGCGACCTGCGCGGTCGCGGCGTCGAGGCCGGTATAGGTGACGGTGACCGAGACCGTGCCGGCGGCGAGGCCGTCGAGCCGGAACTGGCCGAGATTGTCGGTGATGGCTTCGCGCGAACCGTCGCCGAGGGCGACGCGCGCGCCCTCGAGCGCGCGGCCGGTGGCGGCGTTGGTGACGGTGCCGGTGAGGGTGGCGGCGACGAGCGGCGCCGGGGCGCACACGCAGACGAGAGCAAACAACGGGACGAAACGAGCAGTCATGGGGCTGGGAGGGGTTGACGCCGAGGGGACGGCGAGGGGAGACGCCCGACCGAACCAAATTCGCCCCGGCCCTCAAGCGGCAATACGCGCCGCGCC
>JBILLY010000228.1:0-7105 GCA_044375835.1 Opitutaceae bacterium | reverse complement strand
GCCGCGCAGCACGAGATTGCGCACGCACTGCTCGAGCTCGCGGAAATTGCCGGGCCACGCGTAGCGCTCGCCCAACCGCTGCTCGATCCAACGCACCGTCTCGTTCGTGAATGCAACCGCCTCGTCCGCGTCGAGCAGGCGCCCCGCGATATGCGCCACCAGTGTCGGCAGTTCCCCGGGCGCCGCATCCAGCACCGCACGCAGCGACGGTGTCGCGAGTTGGTCCGAGCAAAGCCGGTAGTAGAAGTCCTCGCGGAAACGACCCGCGCGGATTTCCGCCGGCAGATCGCGGTTGGTCGCCGCGATGACCTTTCCCTCAAACCGCCGGGTCGCCGTGCCGCCAAGCGGCTGGAAACTCCGCGACTGCAGCACCCGCAGCAGCTTCACCTGGATATCGGTGCCCACTTCGCCGATCTCGTCGAGAAACACCGCGCCCGACGGAGGACACACCTCCATCCAGCCGGCCCGGTCCGCCAAAGCCCCCGTGAAAGCCCCCCGCTGGTGCCCGAACAACTCCGACTCGATCAGCGTCGGCGACAGCGCCGCGAGATTGAGCGGGAAGAATCCCGCCGAGAAATCGCCCAGGAATCCGCCGCGCTTCGGATCGAACGGCACGTAGCGCGACAACGCGATCGCCCGCGCCACGAGTTCCTTGCCGGTGCCCGAGGGTCCCGTGATCAACGTCGCGAAGTCCGCCATGCGCGCGAACAACCCGCGCCGGTAGCGCGCCAAGTCGTGCGAAAAGATCGACTGCCAGATCGCCGCGCGCAGCCGGGCCATCGGCGCCGAACCGCCCACCAGCGACTGGAAAATGTTGTGGAACGCCCGCCGGATCTGGAACGCGCTCGCAAACAGGTGCGGCGCCCCCTGCTCCGGATAGCGTTCACGCAGTCCGGGCAGGCCGAAATGCAGCTCCGCATCGGCCTTGAAAGCCGGATAGAACTCCACGCGCTCACCGCCTTTGCCGTCCAACGCCGCGAGGATCACCGCATCGAAGCGGGCCGCATAACTCTGGTAGAGCAGGTAGCCGACCAACGCCTCATACGCCGTCGCGTCATCGGGCGCGACCTGCCCGTCGCGCGGCCAGACCGCCCGCACCCGCGCGAGCACCGCGGCGCAGCGCGCCACCATTGTCCGGTGGTTGGGACTCGGGTCGCTCGCCGGCGGCCGGCGATTCCAGTCGGCCCCGCGCTCCACGAACTCGGCGCCCAGCGCCGCCCGCTCGGCGTCGATCCGCTCCGGCAGAAACGGATTCGACGCATTCATGCGCTCCACGGCCGCCGCAAACTGCCGGTCGGCCGGCATGAACAAGGTCGAGCGTTTGGCCATATTTTGTCTGTATGCTGACATATAATGTCACCGCGCCACGCCCATGCCGGCAAGCCCTGATTTCCTTGCCATTGATGCACAGACGTTAGCGGAAAGGCGCCGGGGCATGGCACACCCCGAGCGAACGCGTCGGCGTATCACCATGAAACTACTTCAATCCCTGCTCGCCGGCGCCGCCCTCCTGGCCGCCTCTTTCGTCCCGCTGCCCGCTGCCGGCACCCTCACCCCGCTCGGGTCCGGTCACAGTCCGATCCGGATCCGATCCCACCAGGTCAACGTCACCCTCAACAACGGTTTCGCCCAGACCGAGGTGTTGCAGACGTTCTTCAATCCCAACCCGCAGGACCTGGAGGCGATCTACGCCTTTCCCGTGCCGAAGAGCGCCAGCCTCTCCGCCGTTTCGATCGCCAACGGCGAAAAGGTCCTCAACGGCGAAGTCCTGCCGAAGGCCGACGCCGAGAAGATCTACGAAGCGGAGAAGAAATCCGGCAACGACGCCGGCCTCGCCGTCAAAAACAGCTACCTCACCTACGAGTTCAAGGTCACGCCCGTGCGCGCCAACGCCGAGGTGCAGTTGCGCTTCGTCTACTATCAGGCCCTCGACATCGACGCCGGCGTCGGCCGCTACGTCTACCCGCTGGAAGACGGAGGCACCGACGAGGTCGCGCAGAGCTTCTGGACGGCCAACCCCGCCGTCGAAGGCAGCCTTTCCGTGCGGTTGGAGCTGAAGTCCTCCTGGTCCGTCGCCGACGTGCGCGTGCCGGGCTTCGAGAGCGTCGCGGCGGTGCAGAAAATCGATGCCGGACACGTCCAGGTTTCCCTGGATCGCGCCGGCGCGAAACTCGATCGCGATTTCGTCTTCTACTACCGCCTCGCGGACAATCTCCCCGGACGCATCGAGGTGATTCCGTATCGGGCCACCAAGGACAAGCCCGGCACGTTCATGATGGTGGTCACTCCCGGCATCGACCTGCAGCCCCTCGCGCACGGCGCCGACTACAGCTACGTGCTCGATGTCTCCGGCTCGATGCAGACCAAACTGCACACGCTGGCCAACGGCGTCGCCCAGGCCATCGGCCGCATGTCGCCGACCGACCGGTTTCGCATCGTGACGTTCAACAACACCGCCCGGGAGGTCCAGCCATGGACCTCCGCCACGCCCGAAAACGTCGCCCGCGCGACCGAACTCGTGAAATCGCTCGCCTCGAGCGGCGGCACCAACCTCTACGACGGTGTGGCCCTCGGCCTCAAAGGCCTCGACGCCGACCGCGCGACCAGCGTGGTCCTCGTCACCGACGGCGTCGCCAACCAAGGCATCGTCCAGCCGGCCAAGTTCCACGAGCTCCTGAAACAGGTCGACGTCCGCGTCTTCGGTTTCCTCATGGGCAATGGCGCCAATTGGCCGCTGCTCCGCACCATCGCCGACGCCAGCGGCGGATTCTATGCCGGCGTCTCGAACGACGACGACATCGTCGGCCAGCTGTTGCTGGCCAAGGGCAAGATCACCCACGAGGCGCTGCACCACGCGTCCTTCAAGTTCGGCGGCCCCGTGCGGGTGTTCGACACCACCGGCGACACGCCGCAAAAAATCTACCGCGGCCAGCAACTCGTGATCTTCGGCCGCTACGAGGGCGCCGGCCGCGCGACGGTCACGCTCAAGGCCTCGCTTTCCGGCACCGACCGCACCTACACGACCACCGTCGATCTGCCCGAAGTGGACACGGACAATCCTGAGATCGAGCGGCTCTGGGCCATGGCCATGATCGAGCAGATCGAGCTGCAGGAGCACGCCGGCTTCCTGCCGCCCGCCGAGTCGCACGAAACGATCCAAATGCTCGGCGTGAACTACCAGCTCGTGACCGACTATACCTCGATGGTCGTGCTCGACGACGCGTCCCACGCGCGCCACGGCATCGCCCGCGCCAACGCGCAGCGCACCGCCGTCGAACGCGCCGCGCAATCCGTCCGCGCGGCCCAGCCCGCCCGTCAGGCCCGGGTGGATACCGCCCAACCCGCCTTCCCGGCGCCGGCTCCGCACGTCTCGCGGTATGGCAACGGCGGCGGCGGCGCCGGCGGCGGCGATCTGGGCGGCGACGCCGTGCTCCTCGCTTTCATGGCCGCGATCGTGCTCCTCGGCCTCTGGTTCGCGCGCTCCAGCCGCCGCGAATGACCCGTGGGCCCGGACCGGGGTCCCTTCGACCGCGGTCCGGCGCCCTCTCCCCGCAACGTGCCCGCCATGATCGCCCTCTCACCGCCCTCCCCGGTCCGTGCCGCCGCGTCCATTCCGTGGCTGACGGCCACCGTCGCTATCTGCGCCGCGGCGATCTTCGCGATTCCCGGCGCCGCGGCGGCGCTGGAATACGACCGCACCGCCCTCGCGCGGGGCGAACTTTGGCGCGCCGCCACCGGGCACCTCGCGCACTTCGACGCGAGTCACCTCGCCTGGGACACGGCCACCCTCCTCGGACTCGGCCTCGCGACGGAAACACACTCGCGCACCCGCACCGCGGTCGCCCTCGCGCTCGCCGTCGCCGCGATCTCGGCCGCGCTTTGGTTTCTCCAGCCGGCTTTCCACTCCTACCGCGGCCTCTCCGGTCTCGCCTGCGCGCTCGGCGGCTTGGTTGCCGGCAACCTGTTCCGTCACGCGCGACGCTCCGCGCGGATCTGCGGACTGCTGCTGGTCCTGTTCGTGGGCGGAAAATGCGCCCACGAGGCGCTCGCCGGGACCACGCTGTTCGCGGAGCCGGGTCACTACGAGCCGGTCCCGCTTGCCCACCTTGTCGGTTTCGCCGTCGGCACGGCCGCCGCGCTGGCTCCGTCCGCTACTTTCCGCCGCCAAACACCCGGTTGAAGAGTTCCGATGCCTTCTCCGCGACGCCCGCCCGCTCGAGGGCGAGCGCCGCCAGCTTCACGTTGATTTCGCTGGCATCTGGGCGCGCCACGGACCCCGCGATGCGCAGCGGCACGGTGCACGGCAGGTAGCCCAGCTCGTCGGCCTGCGAGTCGAGCACACCGAGGTATTTCAACAACTCGCCCTGGCGACCGCGGGCACGGAGGTTGAACTCCATCGCCAGCCCGTCCTCGAACAGACTCCCGCCCGGCCGGTGCAGTGCCGTTCCTCCCCCCGTCACGCGCAGCTCCGGAGCGATCAGCACAAAGTCGCGCAAAGTCGTGTTCAGCGCGGCGTCGCGGCTCACGACCACGCTCAGTTGATCGAACGCGATGGGACTCAACGCGCGCGCCACCTCCGCGACGGCTTGCGCACGGTTGCCGATCTCGCCGCCGTCCTTCCGGCCGGCGAGTCCGCCGAAGACACTGCTCGCCGAAGCTACGATGCTCGCCAGGCGCCCCGTCGTCTCCGCGGGATGCGAAAACGCCACGGGCAAACCGCGGAATACACCCCCGCGGCTCGACAGCGCCACGTCGCCGCGGGCCGCGGCGGCGAGTTCGCGGAGTCTCCGCGCGCGGCTCGCCACCTTGCTCGTGAGGTCGAAGCGGCCTTCCAGCGGAACCGGTCGGCCCGGTCCCGTGCTTTTGAAAAGCAAGCCGGACTCGATGTCCCGCAGCGCGACGTCCGCCGCCAAGGCATACGGCTGCTCCGCCCCCGCCTCGAACGACAGCGCACCGCTGAGATTAGCCCGGCCCTTCTCCCCCAACCCGCCCTGCAACTCCTCCACCTTGACGGCGCCCGCGTCCAGCCGCATGCGCCCCGCCAAGCCGCGCACAGTGAGCATGTCGTCCCACACCACCTCTTTCAGATTCAGCGCCACGGTGCCGCTCACGCCGGACCATGGCGCCCGCCGAGAATCCGTCGCCGACGCGCCCACCTTTTCGTCCGCCAACACCGCGCCCAGCGCCCGCACATCGTCGATCACCACCCGCTCGCCGGTGATCGTGGCGTCCACCGCCACCTCGCCCGGCTTCGGCATCTCGAGCACACCGGCCGCCAAGACATCCGAGACGCGGTCGTTGCGGCGGATCGTCAAAGGCAACCGAAACTCGGTCCGACCGCCGACGCCGACATCCATCCGCAGATCGCCGGTGATCCGCGGAAGCGGCGCCGAGGAACCCGCCGCCGGCTCCGCGGCCGGCGCAAGATCGGCGAGGTCGAATTTCGCCACCCATTGCTGCGTGTCGCCGACGCTTGCCGCGTAGTCGATCTTGGCCCGGCCGCCGGCGAGCGCCCAAGTGACTCCGGCCGCCGGTTGCCGGACCGCCTCCGCGAGCTCAATTTCTATGCTGCCGGTGCTCTTCGTCGCCTGGGCGAAGCCCGCGAGCCGACCCAGCTTCGCGACGACCGACGCCACCTTCGCCTGGCCGCGCCTGAGTTCCAACCTGGACAAATCCACCTGCCATCCGGCGGCGGAAAAGTCCGCCCCGCCCGCCGCGGTGAACCCGATCTCCTCCGCCCAACGGCGCGCCCCCGAGCGCACCGACACGCTCTCCGACGTCACCGGCGATTCCGTGCGCACCGCGACGCCGCCGCCCGGCTTGGCGGCCACGCGCAGCTCGCCTTGGATCGCCCCGCCCGAGACCGCGGTCGCTCCCAGCCACGGCTGCAACCAGGCGACCGGCAGCGCATGGAGCACCACGCCGAGCACCGCCCGATCCTCCTGCGACACCCGCAATTCCCGCGCCGCCGGCCGGTATTCGAACGGCTGCAACGCGCGCACCGTCGCGACGGGCTGGGCCGCGCCCAGCGTCGCTTCCAACCGCTCCGCGAAAACCGCGTCTTCGCGCCGCGTGAGGTCGAATTGCGCCACGAGCGTCACGTCGCCCAGCGCCGCCAACTCCGGCGCGAACACCTGCAAACGTGCCGCGGCCGCCTCCATCCGCCCCGTGATGCGCAACGCGCCGAACGCCGCGTCGGCACCGAGCCGGCCCTCCCCCGCCACCGCGAACGACGGCAACGGATGCCCGAGCACAAACGGCAACACATCCGCCTCGCGCACGTCGACCCGCCACGTGCCCTCGAGCCGATTCCCGCCCGGCGGAAAAGCCGCCTCGAGTTTCAAGAGTTCGCGCAAGCCGGTCACCACCGCCGCGGAGTAACTCTCCCCGCCCGCCGTGCGGGCGGCCGAAGCATCCGCCGCCAGCTTCGCCCCGGCGGGAAACTGCGTGCCGGTGGCTTCCGCCGCGAGCGCCAGACCGAGGCGCGCAAAGGTCCGCGGTGAGTCCATCGCACCGGTCACCTTCGCCGTGAGTTCCACCCGGCTGACTTCCCGGGCCGCAAGGTCCGCCGTGGCCGTGACCGTGAACAGGCCCTCCCGGCCGGCCGCCAGCCCGCCGCCCTTGACCGCCACCTTCACGCGACCGCGTCCCTCGGGCAAAATCACGGTCCCGTCGAGCGCTACGCCGTCGAGCATGAGATCGACCGGCAGCCCGAGCTGGGCAAACACCCCGGCAAACGCCTTCACCGCCTCCTTGGCCGGCGGCAACACCCCCGCTGCCTGGCCGCTCCCGGCGATCGCACCGCCGCCGCTCCCCGCCGCCGCCGGCGGCGCGACGCGGGTCAAATCGAGCGTCCAGCCGCTCGCCTCCAGCTTCGAGACATGCACCTGGCGGTTCAGTCCGGCCGGCAACAGCGGAAGGCCCGCCACCACCCGCGGCACCGTGAGCACCGCCGCCCCGTTGCGGTATTCCAGATCCCGCAGATCGACCTCGCGGATGCCGGCTGAAACCGATCCCAGCTTGGCCCGGAGCCCCGGAGTGTCCGCCAACGCCCGCCGCAGCGCCCACGTCTGGACCCCCGAATTGAACGCCAGGGCAACAAGGC
>JBILLY010000229.1:0-7105 GCA_044375835.1 Opitutaceae bacterium | reverse complement strand
GGGGCGGCCGTCGTCGCCGTAGGCGAGGTGCGGGGGGACGTAGAGTTTGATTTTGCCGCCCTTGGTCACCTTCTGGATGCCCTCGGTCCAGCCGGGGATAACCTGGTCGAGGGGGAACTCGGCGGGCTCGCCGCGCTGCACGGAGCTGTCGAAGACGGAGCCGTCGATGAGCTTGCCGGTGTAGTGGACCTTGACGGTCTCGGTGGGCTTCGGGGCGGCGCCGGTGCCCTGGGCGACGATCTCGTAGCGCAGGCCGCTCGGCAGTTCGACGACGGCCTTGTTTTCCTTCAGCTTGGTGAAGAAGTCCGTGTTCACGGCCATGTTCTTGTTCTTCAGCTTGCCGAGGTAGGCCTGCTGCTTCTTCTGCATGAACTCGTCCATGAGCGGCCCGATCTTCTCGAGCTCGAAGGGCGAGTCTTTGCCGGCGGCGGCGGCGAGGAAGCCCTTCACGAGGATATCGAGTTCCTCCTTGGTGAACTCGAGTTCGGTCAGGCCGACGCGTTTGCCGATGAACCAGCCGAATTCCTCGATGAGCTGGGCGTCGGTGAACGCCGGCTTGGCGGGCGCGGCCGGCGCGGCGGCCGCGGGGGCGGTTTGGCCGGGAAGATTGACTTTGACCTCCTGCGCGCTCGCCGCGGCAAGGCCGAGGACAGGCAGGCAGATCGTGGCGATATGCTTCAATTTCATTTCGTGGATCGGGATTTGGTAGGGAAACGCGGGCGCTGCTTTTGTGCCGCAAAAACCGAGACGAGTGCCAGCGGCCCCCCGCCATGGCAATCCCGTTCTCCCCGCTTGTGTCGCCCTGCGGCTTAGGCCATCCGTGTGCGCTTTACGACATGAGCCCCGATCAATTCTGGACCAGCCTCGACGGCCAAATCCTGACGGTGAAAAACAAAGACGACCGCAGCTTGGCGCTGACGCTGGGCTTCTGGCCGCGGCACCCGGCCGAGTTCGACTTCGTCAAGCAGCACCTCGCCGCGCTCAAGTTCACCGAGCGCAGCGCGCTCGCCCGCATCGGCATCGAGATGCTCGTGCACGGCCAGCCGCGCGTGGAGGGCAACCGGCTGGAGCTGGAGGCCGACGCCTTCATCTACGATGCCAGTTTTCCCAACGCGCCCTACTGGAAAAAACTCATGCGCGTCGGCGCGCCGGTGGGTCGGCTCTTCCACGCGCCGGCGGCGGCCAAGCTCTCGACCGCGGAGATCTGGGAGGCCCTGAAAGAAAACCGCATCAAGCTGCCCAACACGATCAGCATCGATTCGGCGGGCCGCGTCTTCCTCACGCCGCACCAGCTCAGCTACACGCTGAGCCAGCGACTGCAGCGCGGGGACTTCGAGCGCATCGTCGGCGGGCACGCGGGCCGCGGTTTTCTCGACCGGGTGCAGATCCGCCACGAGGCGGCCCCGCTCGCGATCACGCCGCGCTCGGGCATCCTCACGAGCTGCTCGATGTATCTGAAGGAGCACTTCGTGGTGCTCAACCCCGGCGCCGGCAATTTCGGCATCCACACCAGCGCCGTGCTGCTCGACCCGATCAAGACTTTCGGCACGAACATCATGCTCGAGATCTACAACACGGGCGACCAGCCGATCGTGAACCCGGTCGTCTCGGTCGAGGTGTTCCGCGCGCCGGAGGCCGTCGATCCCGAGCTGAAGTCGCTCGCGAAAAAGCGCGCCCGCCTGCTCGCGACCGCATCGGGGCTCTACAAGTGCCTCGACGAAAACCCGCCCGTCGTCACGGCCGAGGCCAAGCCCCGCACCAAGATCACCGTGCGCGGCCAGAGCGGCTCGATGGAAAACCGCGCCGTGTTGGTGCGCGCCAACGACGACCTGAAGAAATACCTCGAGGGCGAGGCCTGCCCCGTGGGCAGCCGCACCATGATCCAGGCGCTCGACGATGTGCCGGACCACGCCGACACGCTGGTGCTGGACTACTTCCCGGACCTGCTGGAGCAGATCGAACTGCTCACCCGCATCGGCGACCTGAAGCTGAAGCGCATCGTGTTCCGCAAGGCCTCGCGCACGCACGGCTATTTCCTCTCCAGCAACGCCCACGCGCGCCTCGATACCTTCAAGGCGATCGGCCTGCAGGTCTACTGGTATGACGAGATGACGAAGGACATCTACCTGCACACCTACAAGAAGGACCACGGCTTCTTCGTGCGGGAAGAGGCGGCGCGCAAATTCCAGGAAGCGACGATCCTCGCTTTCTACGGCTCGGCGTGGGGCCTCGAGCAGCAGGACACCGAGCGCATCTCGGCGCTCGTCGACAAGCTCACCAGCTTCATCGGCCACAACCTCGGCGTGCTCACCGGCGGCGGCGGCGGCGTGATGCGCCTCGCGACCGACCAGGCCCGGGCCAAGGGCGCGCTCACGGGCGCGTGCTTCCTCGAACTCGAGGCGCAGCCGCCGGAGCTCGGCGTCGATTTCTTCAACACCTTCCAGGAGTCGTCGCGCCACTTCCGGCAAAAATGGTTCGAGGCGGCGGATTTCTGCATCTTCAACGTCGGCGGCGTCGGCACGCTCGAGGAAGTCGGCATCGAGCTGTGCAACCTCAAGCTCGGGATCCGGCCGCGCGTGCCCTACGTGTTTTTCAACGCCAAGTTCTGGACCGACCTGCGCCGCCAGCTGCGCACGATGATCCAGACCAAGCGCGTGCCGGCGTGGATGGCCGACTACGTCCTCTTCACCGACGACCCCGACGAGGTCGTCGCGTTCTACCGCAAGAAGCTGCAGGTGCTGTGACGGCGGCGCGAGTTGAGGGTTGAAAGTTGGGCGAAAGTCGCCACGCCGGCAGCCTGTGTCTTCGCATCCGGAATCCACGTCCTCCTCCGCCGCCAGCGCGCTGCCCCGGTCCGTCCTCGTCGTCGGCGGCGGCGGGCGCGAACATGCGCTCGTCCGCGCCTTGGGCGCGTCGCCGGCGCGGCCGCGCGTCGTGTGCGCGCCCGGCAACGCCGGCATCGCGCTCGATGTGCCCTGCCGTGCCGTGGCGGCCGACGATGTCGACGGCCTGGTCGCGCTCGCGCGGCGCGAGGCGGTCGACTTCGTGGTCGTCGGTCCCGAGGTGCCGCTCTCGCTCGGGTTGGCGGATCGGCTGATCGAGGCCGGCATCCCGGTCTATGGCCCCAAGGCCGACGGCGCGCGGCTGGAGGCGTCGAAGATTTTCACGAAACAGATTCTCTTGAAACACCGCATCCCGACGGCGGCGGCGGCGTTTTTCAGCGAGGTCGAACCGGCGCTCGCCTACCTCCGCACGCGGCCGATCCCGATCGTGATCAAAGCCGACGGCCTCGCCGCCGGCAAAGGCGTGATCGTCGCGCAATCGGCGGTCGAAGCCGAGGCGGCGGTGCGCGACATGCTCGCGGGCGGCAAATTCGGCGCGGCCGGCCGCCAGCTGTTGATCGAGGACTGTTTGTTCGGCGAGGAAACGTCGATTCTCGTGGTGGTGTCGGGGCGCGACTACGTGATTTTGCCGACGTCGCAGGACCACAAGCGCATCGGCGACGGCGACACCGGGCCGAACACCGGCGGCATGGGCACGTATTCGCCGGCCGAGGTGGTGACGCCGGCGCTGCTCGCGCGCATCGACACCGAGATCGTGCGGCCGTCGGTCGAGGCGATCGCCGCCGAGGGCATCGACTACCGCGGCACGCTGTTCATCGGGATCATGCTGACGCCCGAGGGCCCGAGCGTGATCGAATACAACGCGCGCTTCGGCGATCCCGAGACGCAGGTCGTGTTGCCGCGCGTGGGCAACGACGTGCTCGAGCTGCTTTGGGCCGCGGCGCGCGGCACGCTCGCCGGCACGCGCCTCGTCGAGCGGCCGGAGCACGCGATATGTGTGGTGATCGCGGCGAAGGGCTATCCCGACGCGTATCCGAAAGGCGACGTCATCACGCTGCCGGCGGCGTTGCCGGAGGGCGTGGCGATTTTGCACGCGGGCACCGCGAAAAACGCCGCCGGGGAAATCGTGACCGCGGGCGGGCGCGTGCTCGGCGTGACGGCCGTGGCGCCGACGCTGCGGGCCGCGGCCGACCGGGCCTACGCCGCGTGCGCGGCGGTGGGTTGCGCGAGCAAGTATTTCCGCCGCGACATCGGGGCGCGGCAACTGAACCGTCGATGAAACGGGCGGGCGAATGGCTGCGGCGGGCGTTCTTCGCGGGCGGGTTGCTGGCGGTTCTGGCCGCAGGACTCGCGGGCGCACCGCTCGAACTCGATCTCGGCGGCGGGCTCGGCTACGTGCGGCTGCGCGCGCTGCCGGCCGACGGCGGCCTCGCGCTCGCCCACAAGGGCCCGGCGCTGGTGGTCGATCTGCGTTACGCCGCGGCGGACGCGCGGGCGGCGACGGAGTTTTTTTCCGGCCTGCGCCGGCGGGCGTCGACCAGGACGCCGGTGTTCATTCTGGCCAATCATGCGACCGCGCCGGAGCTGCTGCGGGCGATTTCGGCCGGCGGCCGCGGCACGGGGCTCGCGGTTGTGGGCATCGCGGCGCCCGGGTTTGCGCCGGACGTCCCGGTGCGGGCGACGGCCGACGAAGAACAGCAGGCGTATGCGGCGCTCGACCGAGGCACGGGCCTGGCGAAGCTGCTCGCCGACCATCCCGGCAAGGTGCGCCACGACGAGGCGAGCCTGACCCGCGACCGGCCGCCGGAGCCGTTGCCCGAAAACGCGGAGCCGGCCGCCACCACGGCGGCGCGCACGGGACCGCCGGTCGATGCGACGATGCAGCGGGCGCTGCACTTGCACCGGTCGTTGCAGGCGCTGCGGAAGCTCTGACGGCCGACGGGCCGCCGCGAACTCCGGCTTTGCGTTTCGGCCCATTCCGTGCCCTTTCCCCGGCCGTGTCCGTTCCCGGCAACATCATCGTGGTTTGCACGGCCAACATCTGCCGCAGTCCCATGGCTGCGGCCCTCCTGCAGCACGCGTTGCGGGCCGAGGCGGAGCCGCTGCGCTCGATCCGCGTGGAGTCGTCCGGCGTGGCGGCCCGCGGCGGCGAACCGGTGTCGGAAAACTCCGTCGTGGCGCTGAAGAAAGTCGGCCTCGATATCGCCGCCCACCGCAGCCAGCCGCTCACGCAGCGGATGCTCGACGAGGCGTTGGCGATCATCTGCATGACCGAGTCGCACCGGGCGATGATCGAGCTGCAGGCGGAACCGGTGCCGAAGAACCTGTTTCTCTTCCGCGAATTTATGAAGGGCGCGGCGGACAAGGAAATCGGCGACCCCTTCGGCGGGCCGATCCGGCTCTACGAGGCGACGCGCGACGAGATGGTGGAGGCGATCCCTTCGCTGGTGGCGCACCTTAAGACGCTGATCGCGCCCAAGCCGGCCGCCTGAGCGCGGATTTCTGGTTGCGGATTCGGGGCGGGCGGAGTGGCGTTGCGGGGTTTTTTCCTCCGCACTCCGCCATCCGAATCCCGCCATGCTCAACGCCGCTCCTCTCCGCACGCTCGATCCCGAAATTTTTTCCGCCATTTCCGCGGAGCTCGCCCGCCAGCAGAGTCACATCGAGCTGATCGCGTCGGAAAACTTCACGTATCCGGCGGTGATGGAGGCGCAGGGCAGCGTCCTCACCAACAAATACGCCGAGGGCTACCCGGCGAAGCGCTGGTATGGCGGCTGCGAGCACGTCGACAAGGTCGAGACGCTCGCGATCGAGCGCGCGAAGAAGCTCTTCGGCGCGGAGCACGCCAACGTGCAGCCGCACTCCGGTTCGCAGGCCAATTTCGCGGTCTACACCGCGGTGCTCCAGCTCGGGGACAAGATCCTCGGCATGAACCTGAGCCACGGCGGCCACCTCACGCACGGCAACCCGGCGAACTTCTCGGGCAAGCAGTATTCTTTCGTGCAATACGGCGTGCGCGAGGACAACGGCCTGATCGACTACGACGAGCTCGCCGCGGTCGCGCAGCGCGAGAAGCCGAAGATGATCACGGTGGGCGCCAGCGCCTACTCGCGCGTGATCGACTTCGCCCGCATGGGCGAGATCGCCCGCAGCGTGGGCGCGTATCTCTTCGCCGACATCGCGCACATCGCCGGCCTCGTGGCCGCGGGCGTGCACCCGTCGCCGGTGCCGCACGCCGATTTCGTCACCACGACCACGCACAAGACGCTGCGCGGCCCGCGCGGCGGCCTGATCCTTTGCAAGGCGGCGCACGCGAAGGCGATCGATTCCGCGATGTTCCCCGGCGGCCAGGGCGGCCCGCTCATGCACGTGATCGCGGCCAAGGCGGTCTGCTTCGCCGAGTGCCTGAAGCCCGAGTTCAAGACCTACTCGGAACAGGTCGTGAAGAATTCGCGCGCGCTCGCGGCGGCGATGACGGCGCGCGGCTACAAGATCGTCTCCGGCGGCACGGACAACCACCTCATGCTCGTCGACCTCCGCACCAAGTTCCCGGAACTCACGGCGAAGAAAGCGCAGGAGACCCTCGATTTGGCCCACATCACCTGCAACAAGAACACCGTGCCCTTCGAGACGCGCAGTCCGTTCCAGGCGTCGGGCATCCGGCTCGGCACGCCGGCGGTGACGACGCGCGGGTTTGTCGAAGCCGACATGGACGTGATCGCGGACTGCATCGACACGGTGCTCGCCGCGATCGGCACGCCGGGCGAAGCCGCCGCGCTCGAAGCGGTGAAGGTCCGCGTGGCGGCCGTGACCGGAAAGTATCCGCTCCCTTATCGCGGTTGAGCGAGCCGGCGCCCGGCGGGCGCATGAACCGCGCGCGAGCCCGGCCGATGCGGCCGGGCTTTTTTGCGGGTGCACGGCGGGGCCGGGGCCGGCGCGGTCCCGTTGGCTACAGCAGGCCGCGGTCGCGGGCGCGCTGCAGCGCGCGCTGGGCGCGGTGGATTTTGCGCCAGTCCTGCTGGTTGGCGCGGGCGAGCGCGGGGTCGGCCTTGCGGGCGGCGTAGGCCTGCTCGCGGCGGAGTTTTTGAAAACTCTGCCAGCGCTCGAAGTCGAGCGAGCCGTCCTCGAGCGCGGCTTGGATCGCGCAGCCCGGCTCCGCGCGGTGCGAGCAATCGCGGAAGCGGCAGCGTTCCGCGAGCGCCGCGACGTCGGCGAACGCGGTGTCGAGCGCCGCGTCGTCGAGCTCCCACAGTTGCAGTTCG
>JBILLY010000227.1:0-7118 GCA_044375835.1 Opitutaceae bacterium | reverse complement strand
CTGCCGGCCGCGCCGGCCCCCGCGGCGCTCGGTGCGCTGCCAGACTCCTTTCGCCCCGCGCACGCGGCGCGGCGCGCGCGCGTCGCCGCCCTCGGCGCCGGCCCCGCGGAGCTCGGCGCACTCGCCGCGCTGTATCAGGCCAATGGATTCCTCCGCGAGGCGATGCGGTGCTACGCCGCGCTCGAAACCCTCGAGCCCGCCGAGCCGCGCTGGCCCCACCTGCACGCGACGCTGCTCGCCGGCTTCGGCGACGCTGCACCGGCGATCACCCGCTGGGAGCGCGTGCTCGCGCTCGCGCCGGACTACGTGCCCGCGCGCCTCCGCCTCGCCGAGCTGCTGCTCAAGAACGACCGCCCCGCCCGCGCCGCGGAGTTGTTCTCCGAGGTGCTGCGCCGCGCGCCCGACCACCCGCATGCGCTGCTCGGCCTCGCGCGGCTCGACTTCGACGCCGGACGTTGGGCCGAGGCCCGCACCCGCTTGGAGAAAGTGATCGCCCTCACCGACTACGCGCTCGGCTACGACCTGATCGTGCCGGTCTGCGAGAAACTCGGCGACCACACCCGCGCCGCCGCCGTGCGCGCGCGCGCCAAGGCCTCCGGCGCCCACCGCGATCCGCCCGATCCCTGGGCCGACGCGACGCTCGACGCCTGCCACGACCCCTACCGCCTTGCGCTGCTCGCCGGCGAAATCGCCCGCGCCGGCGACCCGGCCGGCGCCGTGCGTCGTCTCGAACGCGCCGTCGAGCTCGCGCCCGCCGACGCGCCCGTGCGTTTCCAGCTCGCGACGCTGCTCGCCGCCCGCGGCGACACCGCGGCGGCGCAGAATCACTTCGAACGCTGCACGCAGGCGATGCCCGGCTTCGCCGACGCGTGGACGCACTGGGCCGCCCTCAAACGCCGCACGGGCGACGCCGCCGGGGCCGCCGCGCTCGTCGCGACCGGGCTCAAACACTGCCCCGATTCGCCCGCGCTCCATCTGCTGCGCGCCCGGGCCGCGCGCGACGCGGGCCGCGCCGACGAAGCGATCGCGGCTTTCCGCGAATCCATCCGGCTGCGCACGACCGAGGCCGACGCCTACCTCGAACTCGCGACCACGCTCTTCCGCCTGGAGCGCGTGGACGAGGGCGTGGGTTGGCTCGAACGCGGGCTCGCGGTCGAGCCGGAGCATCCGCCCACGCTCGCGTTGCTCGCGCTCCACGCCATCGGCGCCGGCGACGAACCGCGTGCCCGCGCGTGGCTCGAGCGCGTCGCCCGCCAACCGCGCGTGCCCCGCGAGCAGGCCGAGCGCCTCCGCACCGCGTGGCGCGAGCGCTTCGGCAGTGTCGCGCCGTAGGCAGCGATTCGGCTGCGGGCGACGAGGGCCGCGAACGCGCCCGCCGCCCCACGCTCGACGCGGCAGAACGCGCCCGCATCGCCCCATCTCTGCGCGCCAAAGGCGAAGCGTCCGCGCAGCGTCGTGGATTCCGTGAGCCGCGACGGCTCGGCGGGGACGCCTCGCCCTACCGCTGGCAAGGTCCACCAAGCGGGATCCGTGTGCTGCGCTCCGTGCGCTACGCGCGGCGTGCATCGTGCATCGTGCACCGTGCGCCGCGCTGCGCGCCGGGCACGGCCGGGACGCGGATCGGGGCCCGACCGCGCGCGGAGCGCACGGTCCACCTGCGGTGCGTTCGGACGGCGCGGGCGCGCGAGCGCACGTCCCCGCGGGCCCGTCCACCCGGGCGCGCACCGGCCGAAAAGAAAACGCCCCCGGCGCGCAGGGCGCCGAGGGCGGTAGGATCGGACGTAAAAATCAGCCGGCGGCGACCGGTGCGGCGCCACCGGCGCACCGCGCCCGGATCGGGCCGGCACCGGTCAGAACTTGAACGTGTTTTGCAGGGTCCACGTCTCCACCGGCGCGATGCGGAATCCGGCGGGCGAGCCGTCGGGCTGCGCGGTCACGGGGATCAGGCTGTCGTGCTGCGCGACGTTGCGCACGTTGAGCTGCACGCGCCAGTCGATGCCGCGCCACACGTTTCTCCGGCCGTAGCCGACCCAGAGGTCGACGTTGGTCTCGGTGGGACCGCGGTAGGGGTTTGCGATGTCGAAGCTCACGTCGCTCGCGGTGCGGCCGGGGAGCGGCTTGTAGCCGATCACGACGGAGTCCTGCCAGCGGATGCCGCCGCCGACGTCGACGCCCTTCAGGCGACCTTCGGTGAAGCTGTAGGTGTTGATCGCGTTGAAGCGCCACTCGCGCAGCTCGGGGGCGTTGGTGCCTTCCTGCAGCCGGCGCGAGGTGAACTCGGAGCCGACATTGCTGTTCCACTGGAAGAGCGTGGTCTCGTTGCCGGCGCCGCCCCACCAGATGCGGAGGTCGCCCGCGGCGGTGTTCTTGAGCGCATCCTCGTATTTGGCGACGAAGTCGGCGAGCGCGGCGCCGCCGATGTTGCGGCGGGTGGCGTCGGTCTTGGCCGCGTTGGCGCTGATGCGCCAGTTGCGCGTCGGCTGGGCGCCGAACTCGATCTCGTAGCCCTTCGAGAGGCTGTCCTCGGTGAGGGTGAAGCCGTTGGGCGCGCTGGCGCCGAGCTCGCGCACCTGGTCGATCGGCGCGGCGGCCGGGTTGAAGTTCACGCCCCACGCGCGGTAGAAGCGGGGGTCGATCTTCTTCTGCCACGCGCGCCAGGCGGAGACGGCGTTGCGCTCGCGGGCGTCGGCCTGGTCCTGGTTTTCGCCGGGGCCGGGGCTGTAGGTGAAGCGGCCCGTGCTGCCTTGGTTCTGCGTGGCGAGGGTCGAGCCGCCGAGGTCGAACTCGAAGATGTTGGCCCAGTTGCCGGCCCAGGCCTGCGAGGTGCCGAGGAACCAGGCGCCGCCGAGGGCGTTGCTGGAGGCGTTGGCGGCGGAGGTCTCGTAGCGGTTGATGCGCACGGAGAATTTGCCGTTCTTCGTCTCGAGGTAGATGCCCTTGTCCGTCGTGCGGCCCTGCGGCGCGGCGATCGCCTCGCCGTAGAAATCGACGCGGTTGGCGGCCGGCTGGAAGTTCTCCGACTTGCTGTAGAACAGGCTCACGTTGAACGGCAGGCTGTCCTTCGGCAGGAAGCGGTTGAGGTGCGCGACGGCGCTCCAGGTCTTGGAGTCGACCTCGAGGCGATTCTGCGGATTGTCGGGCAGGCGGAAGGTGGGCCCGAGGTCGAGCTGGCCGAAGCCGGGGCTGCTGTTGGAGTCGCGGCTGAAGGCCCAGGCCTTGGCGACATCCTTGCGGACGCCGTAGGTGCCGACGAGGGCGTTGTCCCAGAAGTGGCCCTGCCACACGGCGACGCGCGAGAAGACGCGGGAGCGGGTGAGGCGCGCGCTGGTCGTGAGCGCGTCGCGGTTGCCCTGCTCGGAGTCGGTGACGTTGAAGTTGACCGTGCGCCAGCCGACGTAGTTGGCGGGGTTCTCGGCCTGGGTGGAGGCGCGGCGGGTGTCGCCGGCGACGTAGTAGGCGTTGTCCCACGCGGCGGCGGGATCGACGCCGGGGCGGGCGGCCCACGTGGAGTCGAAGACGCGGATCGCGGCGTTGGAGACGGTGGCGCCCTGCATGGCGCGCGGGATGGAGGCGCCTGCGGCGGAGCTGCGGCTCGCGAGCGAGGGCCCGAGGTAGATCACGGGATTCACGGCGAGCAGGTTGTCGGTGAACTTGGTGGAGGCGGGCGCGCCGATCAGCTGCCGGTAGGCCGGATCGAGGATGGCGTAGCGCTGCCAGTTGCGGCGGTCGGTGCCCTGGCGGTCCTGGCTGTAGAGACCGGTCACGGTGTGGCGGCCGAGCAGGCGGTTGAGCACGGAGCGGCCGCCGGATTTCACGAAGTCGTGCGTGCCGAAGAGGGTGAAGCGGCCGGACTCGCGCTCGCTCTTGTAGGAGTTGTTCCCGAACTGCCAGCTGTCGCTGATGAAGGGGCGGCCGACGTTGGGATTGGCCGTGCCGTCCTGGAACGGCTCGCCGCCGCGGCCGGCGGGCGTGCCGTCGGCGAGGACGTTCATGAAGTCGACGTGGATGGCCGCGTTGTCGCCGCCGCTGATGAGCGAGAGCTGGCCGTTCTTGTAGAACTCCTGGTTGTAGGTGGCTTCGAAGCCGATCCGGTCTTTGAGAAACGTCTGCGCGAGGCTGACGCTCAGGGCGCGGAAGTTCTGCCACTCGCTCTTGTTGGGGCCGTCGATGAGGTTGTTGTAGAAGTCGAAGACGGAGGAGTCCGCTAGGTTGTAGTTCCGGTAGACGCCGAACTCCGAGAACGGCAGACGCGCGGCGCGGGCGTAGGCCGCCTGCGTGGCGACGCCGCCCTGCCGGTGGAACGCGAAGCCGCCGATGTTGCCGTCGACCGCGCCCGTCGGGCCGATGCCGCGCGTGGTGCGGATTTCGCCGACGAAGAACGTCGGCGCCGCGTTGCCGGAGAAATACGCGAGCGGGCCGCCGAAGCTCTGGGCGAAGTTGCCGACCCACGGATTGTAGGCCGGGTTGACCTGGCCGGCGTTGGGCCCGCCGTTGATGCTGGGCCGCTGCTGGCCGTGGTTGGGCCGGCCGGTGTTGTCGTCCTGCAGCTGGAAGGGATTGAACGTCTCGCGATTCAGATACGAGAAGGTGCGCGCCGAGCCGTCGAGGTTGCGCCCCTGGTAGGTGCCGGAGCGGAACCACGGCGTGATGCGGTCGATCGGCGGGAGCGAGCGCGGGCGGTTGCTGCTGATCGCACCGAACTCGAGGTTGGCCTTCAGCACCGTGCGCGCCTCGGCCTTTTTCAGGAACGCGGGCTCGTAGCGCACCGCGCCGTAGAGGCGCTTGTCGAGGTTGTAGGCCGGCTCCTGCTGGAACTTCTCGTCGTTGTAGAGCCCGAGGACGCGGAACGCCAATTGGTTCCTGACCAGCGTGCGGTTCACGTCGAGCGACGAGCGGAACGAGCCCCAGTTGTCGAAGCGCGCCTCGACTTCGTTGCTGTTGCGAAAGGCCGCCTGCTTCGTGCCGGTGTTGATGATGCCGGCGGGGCTGCCCTGGCCGAAGAGGATCGAGTTGGCGCCGCGCTGGAGCTCCACGCGGTCGACCGCGTAGCCGTCCCAGGGGATGTCGGTGAGGAAGAAGTCGCGGGTGTTGTCGGCCGAGGTGAGGCCGCGCACGCGGGTGTTCTGGTTCGGGTTGGTGAAGCGGCCCGACTCGTTGAGCGTGGCGCTGTCGCCGACGCCGGCGAAATTGCCGCCGATATTGCCGACCTCGGTGCCGAGCGTGTATTGCAGCAGCGTCTCGTTGCTGGTCGCGCCGATGTCCTGCATGAACTGGCTCGTGATGACGCTGATGGAGTTGCCGAGGTCGCGGAGGTCGGCGTTGAGGCGGTTGCCCGCGAGCGTGGTCGAGGCGACGTAGCCTTTGTCGGCCTGCGCGGACACTTCGAAGGGCGTGAGCTTCACGACCGACTCCGCGTCGGTCTCGCCCACGGTGGTCGTCGCGGGCACGGCACCGCCGCGGGCGGCGGCGGCGGTCGGCGAGGGCGCCGGGGCTTGCTGGCCCCGGAGAGAGTGCGCCGCGAGGGCGCACGTGGCGACCAAGGCGGTCGCGGACAATCGTTGCAGTCGGTGGTTCATGGGTTGGGCGGGAAAACGCAGGGGCGGGGCGGAGGGAAACGGCGAGGGCCGCGGCGCAAACCGTCGTGGTCTGTCCGGGCCTGTCGCAGGGAGGGGTTGTGGGGAGCGTCACGTTACCCCGTTGCCCCCCGCCTTCGCTACTACCCGAACGAGCTAGCCGGATACGTCGCGGCGGTTTCCGCGCCCTGTCCCGGCTGCGCCCTCGCCCGAACGGGCCATGCCGCGCGACTTGCCGCGCCGCCGCGCGCATGCGAGGAAACGCCGTGCCCCGCGCGCCCCACCCGCCCCTGCTGCTCGCATGGCTGTGCCTTGCCGCCGTCCTCGCCCTGCGCGCGCAACCCGCGCCCGCCCCCGCTGCCGCCGCGACGCCCCCCGCCGTGCTTACCTCCTGCGGCGCCGTCCGCGCGCTCCCGCACCAGGAAGCCGCCCGCGGCCTGCCCGTGCGCGTCGAGGGCATCGTCACGCTCACGCCAGACGATGCCCGCGGCAAACTCACCCTCGACGACGGCACCGGCATTTGGATCGCTTCCCCGACCGGCTCCGCGATCGAAGCGCAGCTCGCGCTGGTCCGGCCCGGCGACCGGCTCCGCATCGAAGGCCGCACCGACAAAGGCCATTTTGCGCCGGTCATCATCCCCGAGCGCGCCGAGACCCTCGGCCGCGCGCCGCTGCCCGAGCCCACCGTGCTCCCGCACCTCGGCCCCGCCTCCGGCGTGCACGACAGCCAGCGCGTCACGCTCCGCGGCATCATCCAGGCCGCCGAACTCCAGACGTTCACCACCCGGCAGGAACTGAAGCTCGTCGTCTCCACGCCCACCGCGCCCTTCACCTTCGTGCTCTTCGGCGAGCATGCCCTGACCGCCGTCGACCTCGTCGACTCCGAGGTCGCCCTCACCGGCGTCTTCCTCGCCTACTTCAACTCGCGCCGCCAGTTCCTCGGCGCCCGCGTCTACAGCAACGACCCCGCCGGCATCCGCATCCTCCAGCCGCCCCCCGCCGACGCCTTCGCCGTCCCCGAACTCTCGCTCGCCAACGCCTCCAGCTTTTCACGCGACGGCATCGATTTCCACCGCCGCCGCGTGCGCGGCACCGTCACGCTGTCCAAGCCGGGCGAATACTTCTACCTCCAGGAGCACCCGCACGCCCTGCGCGTCAACACCCGCCAGCGCGACCCGCTCGCCCCCGGCGACGTCGTCGAAGCCACCGGTTTCCTCCAGCTCCAGCACCACCGCGCCGAGATGAAGGAAGCCGTCTTCCGCGTCGTCGGCCGCCAGCCGCCGCCCGCCCCCGTCGAGATACCCCGCCACGCCGCCCTCGTGCGCGAGCCGTGGGCCGGCGACGCCCCCGAACGCGACTACGACGACTCCCTCATCGCGCTGCGCGGCCGCCTCGTGAGCGTCGACCACAAACAGGGCGAGCCGCTCCGCCTCAACCTCGAGGTCGACGATGCCCTCGTGCCCGCCGAGTTCACCGGCCCGGCCGACCCGAAGTTCATCGCGTCGCTCCGCCCCGACAGTCGCCTCCGCGTCAGCGGCGTCTGCA
>JBILLY010000584.1:0-3852 GCA_044375835.1 Opitutaceae bacterium | reverse complement strand
TGCGCTCCGCCGCGCGCCCACCCTCAATGCGCGTGGCCGTGCGCGTGCCCGCTCTCGATCACCACGAGCAGCACACCCAGCACGCCGAACACCACCGCCAGCAATCCCGCCTCATAGCGCTCGAACGCCTTCAGCCGGAACCGCTCGAAGCCCAGCAACGCCAGCCACGTGAACAGCGCCATGCCCGCCAGCGTCGCCACCGCGAGGATCCCGCTCAGCACCCAGAATCCGCGCCAACCGAACTGCACGCCCGACAGGTAAATCCCCAAAAAGCCTTCGCACGGCGACAGCGTCAGCATCACGAAGAGCCCGCTGATCGCCGCCCACTCGCCCGTTTTCTGCGAACCCAGCGGGCTGTCCGCCACCTCCGCCTGCCAGTGGCTGTGGTCCTTTTCCTCCCCGCAGTGCTCGTCCGCATGGTGCTGGCTGCCCGGCGTCGGATGGTGGCAGATGCCGCGACCGCTCAGCTGCCGCCACCCGTAGTAGCCGGCGAACACAAACAACAGCGCGCCCGCCAGCCACGGAAACGCCTCCACCTTCTCCTCCAGCTGGAACCCGAACCACGCGATCATCAACCCGAGCAAACTCGTGAGCGCCACGTGCCCCAGTCCCGCCAGCGCCGTCACCGCCATCGTCTTCGCCCGGCTCCACCCGCGCGCCCGCGCCACCAGCACGAACGGCAGCCAGTGCGTCGGAATCGCGGCGTGGAAAAACGCCACCGAAAATCCGGTCGCTGCGACGGTGGTGAGGACGGTGGATTGCATCGTGGATCGGTGAGCCAGCCCGCAACGGCGCGCGCTGTCGAACGCGAACCCTACCAAAGTCGTCAACCCCCCGGCGGTTCCCGGTCCGGCGTCGGGGCGTGGCTCGTCCGCGCCCAAGGAGCCACCGCGGCGCCCCCGCCGGAACCGCGTGCCGCTCCGCGTCCTTGCCCACTCGCCCCCCGAGAAAGCGCGTCCTCCGCCACCCCGCCCCCCTGAAAAATCGTCCTCGTTCTCCGCCCCGCCTCCCGCTCAGTCTCCCGTTTCATTTTTCGCTCCGCATGTCCGCCCCGCCCGATCTCGCCGCCGTCCGCACCTACCTCCTCGGTCTCCAGGACTCCATCTGCGCCGCCCTCGCCGCCGAGGACGGCGGCCCCGCCGCGTTTCGCACCGACGAGTGGACGCGCCCCGAGGGCGGCGGCGGCCGCACCCGCATCCTCGCCGAGGGCGCCGTCTTCGAAAAAGCCGGCGTCGCCTTCTCCCACGTCCCCGCCACCGCCCATCGCCCCGAACTCGCCGGCAAAGCCTGGGAAGCCGTCGGCGTCTCCCTCGTCCTCCACCCGCGCAACCCCTGCGTCCCCACCAGCCACGCCAACGTCCGCTTCTTCACCACCGTCCCCGCCGCGTCGCCCGGCCTTGATCCTGGTTCCTTGCCACTTGGTCCTTCCGGCGCTGCGCCCGCCGCACCCGTCTGGTGGTTCGGCGGCGGCTTCGACCTCACGCCCTACTACGGCTTCGAGGAGGACGCCGTCCACTGGCACCGCACCGCCCACGCCGCCGTCGCGCCCTTCGGCGAGAAACTCTACCCGCGCTTCAAAACTTGGTGCGACGACTACTTCTTCCTCAAACACCGCGGCGAGCCCCGCGGCATCGGCGGTCTCTTCTTCGACGACTTCAACGAACTCGGCTTCGAACGCTCCTTCGCCCTCCAGCGCGCCGTCGGCGACGCCTTCATCCCCGCCTACCTCCCCATCGTCGCCCGCCGCAAGGCCACGCCCTACGGCGACCGCGAGCGCGACTTCCAGCTGTATCGCCGCGGCCGCTACGTGGAGTTCAACCTCGTCTGGGACCGCGGCACCCTCTTCGGCCTCCAGAGCGGCGGCCGCACCGAGTCCATTTTGATGTCGCTCCCGCCCCTCGTGCGCTGGGACTACGACCGCCATCCCGAGCCCGGCTCGCCCGAGGCGCGCCTCTACACCGACTTCCTCCGCCCGCGCGACTGGGCCGCCGAATAGCCGGCCGCGAGCAAATCGCACGAAACGCGCACAAACCCGGCTTCCGTTCCCCCGCTCCTTTCGCCTCTCTTTCGGCCTCTCCGCCCATGACCTCCCGCGACCGCTTCCTCGCCGCCTGCGCCGGCACCGCCCTCGAACGCCCCCCGCTCTGGGTCATGCGCCAAGCCGGCCGCTACCTCCCCGAGTATCGCGCGCTCAAGGCCCAGTCCTCCTTCCTGCACATGGTGCGCACGCCCGAGCTCGCCACCGAGGTCACCCTCCAGCCGCTCCGCCGCTTCGCCCTCGATGCCGCGATTCTCTTCTCCGACATCCTCGTCATCCCCGAGGCCCTCGGCCAGGGCTACCAATTCCGCGACGGCGGCGGCATCGGCATGGAGTATCGCCTCGAAACCCGCGCGCAGGTCGATGCCCTCGCCCCCGCCGACGCCGTCCCCGAGAAACTCCGCTACGTCGCCGACACCCTCGCCCTCCTGAAAAAGGAACTCGCCGGTTCGCGCGCCCTCCTCGGCTTCGGCGGCTCTCCGTGGACCCTCGCCACCTACATGGTCGAGGGCGGCAGCTCCGAAGAGTTCGAGCGCATCAAGCAGCTCTTCTACACCGACCGCGGCACCTTCGACGCCCTGCTCGAAAAACTCACCGCCGCCCTCGTCACCTATTTCCGGATGCAGATCGCCGCCGGCGCCGACGCCATCCAGATCTTCGACTCCTGGGGCGGCATCATCGCCGGCCAGGACTACGAGGCCGCCTCGCTCCGCTGGATCCGCCAGATCGTCGCCGCCCTCCCCGCCGATTTCCCCGTCATCCTCTACGCCAAGGGCACCGCCCCGCACCTCTGCGACCAGGCCTTCACCGGCGTGCGCGTCGTCAGCGTCGACTGGACCAACGATCTCGCCGTCGTCCGCCGCACCCTCCCCGCCAACGTCGCCGTCCAGGGCAACCTCGACCCCGTCCTCCTCAACACCACGCCCGACATCGTGCGCCGCGAGACCGCGCGCCTCCTCGAGTCGATGCGCGGCACCCGCGGCCACATTTTCAATCTCGGCCACGGCATCATGCCCCACGCCAAGATCGAGTGCATGCAGGCGCTGGTCGACACCGTCACCGGCTGGAAAAACTGACCGCGCCCGCCTCAAACGCAGCGCCCCTTCGAAAGCGTCGCATCCGACGGCCCCCGTAGCCCGGCTCTTGAGAGCCGGGACGTTGGCCGCTCGCATTCCCATCCGCCGCTGCTCCCACGAGCCGGGCCAACCCGGCCATGGGCCTCGGACCGCCGGTCACGCCGATCGTGGAGCACGGCACCAAGCGCCCGTCCTTCGCCCGCCCCGTCCTTGATTTTTGATCCTCTTTGCGGCCCAACCCACGGCCCTCGCCGTGGTCCGCTCCGCGTCCGCGCACCCGCCCGGCACCACCGCTGCATTCGCCTCTCCGCCCCGGGGACGCCACCCTTGACTCTCCCCTCGGCCAACCTACGGTCCCGCCCCTTTCTCCAGGCATGGCTCAAGATCTGAAAGACACGTTGCAGCTTCCGAAAACGGATTTCCCGATGCGCGCCGGCTTGGCCCAGCGGGAACCCGGCCGCGTGGCGCACTGGGAGAAGCTCGGCCTTTACGACCGCATCCAGGAAAAGCGCGCCGGCAGCGAAAAAGTTTTCACCCTCCACGACGGCCCGCCCTTCACCAACGGCGACGTCCACATCGGCACCGCGCTCAACAAATCGCTCAAGGACTTCGTCAACCGCTACAAGTCCATGCGCGGCTACCGCACGCCCTACGTGCCCGGCTGGGACTGCCACGGCCTGCCCATCGAGCAGAAGGTGAGCCGCGAGATCCAGGAGAAGAAACTCACGCCCACGACCG
>JBILLY010000721.1:0-3267 GCA_044375835.1 Opitutaceae bacterium | reverse complement strand
AAACAGACCGCCCAATTCAAACGCCTCGGCGTCCTCGCGGACTGGAAAAACGAATACAAGACCAAGGCCCCCGCCTTCGAGGCCGACATCGTCCGCACCTTCGCCGCCTTCGTCGAGCAAGGGCTGGTCTACCGCAGCAAGAAACCCGTCTACTGGAGCATCCCCTTCGAGACCGCCCTCGCCGAAGCCGAGATCGAATACAAGGACCACGTCTCCGTCGCCATCTGGGTGAAGTTCGCCGTCCCGGCCGACCAAGCCGCGAAGTTCGGCCTCCCCGCCGACAAGCCCCTCTCCGTCGTCATCTGGACGACCACGCCCTGGACGATCCCGGCAAACATCGCGATCGCCCTGCATCCGGAAGTTGACTACGTCGTCGCCGACCTCGGCGCCGAGCGCATCGTCGTCGCGCAAGCACTCGCCCCCGCCGTCATCGAGGTCGCGAAGAAATCCAACCCCGCGCTCGCCGACTTGGCCCTTGCTCCTTGGTCCTTGGTCCTTCCTGGCCGAGCCCTTGAGGGACTCGCCCCGCGCCACCCGTTCATCGACCGCCCGTCACCGATCGTCCTCGCAGACTACGTCACGACCGACAGCGGCACCGGCGCCGTCCACACCGCGCCCGGCCACGGCGCCGAGGACTATCAGACCGGCCTCCGCTACAAGCTCCCGATCTACTGCCCCGTCGGCCACGACGGCCGCTACGCCGACGACCTCGACTACCCCGCCCTCGCGCTCCCCGCCGATCTCGTCGGCATCACCACCCTCGAGAGCATCGAGGATCTCGCCGCCAAGAAGCCCTCGCCCGCCAATCTCGCCGTCCTCAAGAAACTCGCCGAAGCCGGCGCGCTCCTCGCCAAGGCGAAATACCCGCACAGCTACCCGCACTGCTGGCGCTCCAAGACCCCGATCATCTTCCGCGCCGTCGACCAGTGGTTCGTCTCGCTCGACCGCGCCGCGACCGCCGGCGCCGCCACTCCCCGCACCGTCGCCCTGCAGGAGATCCAGAAAATCGCCGCCGCCCAGGGCTGGATTCCCGCCTGGGGCGAAGCCCGCATCCGCGGCGCCGTCGAGTCCCGCCCCGATTGGTGCATCAGCCGCCAGCGCTCCTGGGGCGTCCCCATCGTCGCCTTCTACGACGACAAAAAAACCGCCTACCTCGACGCCGCCGTCGTCCGCGCCGTCGCCGACAAGTTCGCCGTCCGCGGCACCAATTTTTGGTATGACGCCACCCCCGCCGAGATCCTCGCCGGCGTGACGCTCCCCGCCGGCTGGCCCGCGCCCTCCGCCCTCACCTGCGGTCGCGATACCCTCGACGTCTGGATCGACTCCGGCTCCTCCCACGCCGCCACCCTCCGGCGCGGCCAGGGCGGCACGCAGTGGCCCGCCGACCTCTACCTCGAAGGCAGCGACCAGCATCGCGGCTGGTTCCAATCTTCCCTCTGGACCAGCGTCATCGCCTTCGGCGGCGCACCCTACAAGGCCGTGCTCACCCACGGCTTCATCGTCGACAAGGCCCGCCAGAAAATCTCCAAGAGTTCCACCTACCAGAAGCCCCAGACATCCGATGCCTACGTCGCCCAGCACGGCGCCGATGTCATCCGCCTCTGGATCGCCTCCCAGGATTTCCGCGACGATATCCCCGTCGACGACGAGATCCTCAAGAACGTCGGCGAGGCGTATCGACTTTTCCGCAACACCTTCCGCTACCAGCTCTCCAACCTCTTCGACTTCGACGCCGCCCGCGACGCCGTCCCCGTCGAAAAGATGGACGCCCTCGACCGCTGGGCCCTCCACCGCACCGCCGCGCTCATCGCCGAGTGCACCGCCGCCTACGACGCCTACGAGTTCCACCGCGTCTACCAACTCTGCAACCAGTTCTGCGCCGTCACGCTCTCGGCCACGTATCACGACGTCCTGAAGGACCGGCTCTACACCCTCGGCACCGCCCACCCGCTCCGCCGCTCCTCGCAAACCGCGATCCACGGGATCTTTCACACCCTCGTGCGCCTGCTCGCGCCCGTGCTCACCTTCACCTGCGACGAGGCCTTCAGCTACGCGTCCTCGAATTCCGAATACTCCGACGCCTCCATCCACCTCGAAGACTGGCCCGTCGCCCCCGCCGCGTGGACCGATGCGAATCTGGAGGCCGACTTCGCCGCGCTCCTCAAAGTCCGCGCCCAGGTCAACGAAGCCATCGAGCCCCTCCGCGCCGCCGGCAAACTCGGCAAATCCCTCGACGCCTCCGTCACCCTCGCCCCGGCCGCCGGCGACCCGCTCGCCGCCGTCCTCGCGACCCATCGCGATTTCCTCCCGGAACTCTTCATCGTCTCCCACGTTGAACTCGCGCCCGCCGGCGCCGCCGCGTTCGCCGTCACCGTCCGACCCTGCGCCGAACTCGGCTACGTCCGCTGCCCGCGCTGCTGGCGCTGGGTCCCGGCCCTGGCTGCGACCCCGGCGCACGGCGAGGTCTGCCCGCGCTGTGCGGAAGCCCTGCCGGCCTGACGCAGTCTCCCTTTCTACCCCAGCTCCCCATGGCCAAGCACCTCAAAGCTCCTCCCGCGAAACGGTCCGATTCCAAACCCGCTCCGAAAAAATCTCCGCCCGCTCCCGCCAAACCGGCCAAGGCCGCGCCGCCTCCCGCGGCCGCCAAACCGGCTCCGGCGAAGCCCGCTCCCGCCGCCAAACCAGCCAAAAGCTCTCCTCCTATGGAAAAGCCCTCCAAGAAATCCGCGCTCCGCGACTCCATCCTGAAGCGCAAGGCTAACTCCAAGCCCATCGCCTCCAGCCTCGACGAGATCCTGTCGATCGCCAAGACGGTGAGCAGCAAGACGGCCTCGCCGTTTCCCGCCAAAGCCACCGGCAAAGCCGCCGCCAAACAAGCCGCCGCCGGCGCCGAAAAAGCCAAGCCGCAACACGTCAAAGCCGCGTCCCTCGCCGACATCCTCGGCTTCAACCCCAAGAAGGGGAAACCGGCCGACCCCGCCGACAAAGACGTCCCGGAGAAATTCAAACGCTACTACAAGCTCCTCCTCGACCTCCGCGCCCACCTCACCGAGGGCATCGAGCGCCACTCCGAGGAGACGCTCAAGCGCTCGTCGAAGGACGACGCCGGCGACCTCAGCGCCTACGGCCAGCACATGGCAGACGCCGGCACCGATACCTTCGACCGCGACTTCGCCCTCAGCATGGTCGCCAACGAGCAGGAAGCCCTCTCCGAGATCGAGGCCGCGATCAAACGCATCCACGCCGGCACCTACGGCATCTGCGAAA
>JBILLY010000224.1:0-7149 GCA_044375835.1 Opitutaceae bacterium | reverse complement strand
GCCGGGAAGAACCGTCAGGGACGGCGGCGTAGGTTACGCCGCGGCGGCTGGGTCCTCCCGGAGCAGAGCTCGGAGCATGATGCGTCTTTCTGAGGCGGACCGGCTGGGCCGGCCGACTCGTGATTGTCTGCGGGCTTACGCTGCGCGCACAGGCCGCGATCGTCGGGAGTTTCCCCGGCGGGAATCGCCGGGCAAAGCGGCCGTGCCGTAGACGACGCGGCCGCAAAGTGCGCGGACCGTGCGCCGCGGTCGCGGGCAACGCGATGCAATTCGCCGGGGCGCGGCCGTTGTCACCGAACGGCCGAGGCGTGGCGTGCACGGGCCGGGTCGGGCCGGCGGGCGGCGGCTCCGGCGGTTCAATCGCGCGGCGATTCGACGCGGACCGGGGCGCGGTCGATTTCGGGCGGGAAATACAGGACGGTGCGGCGGCCGGTGACCGTGACTTCGATGTTTGTGCCGCCGCGGGCATCGTCGCGGCGGACGGCGGTCCAGGCGGGCGCGGCGGCGCCGCGGTGCGGGACGAGGACGGTGGCGACGGCGAGGTCGGCGCGTTTCTCGGTGGTGCCGGCCTCGAGGTGCCAGAGGTTGGGAAACTCGCGCGAGGGCGGGGGCTGGAAGCCGTCGGTCTGCGTGAAGCGCAGCGGCACCGGCGAGAGATAGGCGGCTTCGAGGCCGGCGGTCTTTTGTTTCACGCGCCAGCGGGCGGCGGTCTCGTCGACGACGAAGCGGTCGAGGGCGTGCAGCATGAACTGATACGTGGCGGGCGCGGGGGCGACGAGGCGGTCGAGGAGGACGACGAAGGGAGCCGGGCCGGATTTCACGAGGACGGCGTGGCGGAGGGCGGAGGTGAGGCGCTTGCCGTAGGCGGGCGTGGCGTCGCCGAGCACGTGGTCGTAGTCGGGCCCGAGGCGCTCGCGCACGATGCGACCGACGGACGTGGGGTGGTGCGGGATCTGGCCCTGGCCGTCGACGAGCACGGCGTTTTGCGCGCGCGTGGAGTGGACGAACTCCGTGTGGAACTTGGAGCCGTGGAGGTCGCGGTAGCCGTTGGCGATGAGGAGGGCCTCGCCGTAGGCGTTGAGGAGAAAACTGTTTTGCGGGTTGTGGCCGTGGCTCTGCGAGCCGAAGGGGCTCGCCTTGAACGCGAGGTGCACGTCGTCGCGGCTGTCGAGCAGCGTGGTGTGGAGGCTGGCGACGCCGATGCCGCGGAAGACTTTGGACGCGGGCAGGTCGGCGGGCGGGCGCGGCGCGGGCAGGGCGGGGAGATTGGCGCGGTAGAGGAAGCCCAGAAATCCGCCGTTCGCGGGCATGGCTTTTTCCTTGGCCCACCAGGCCCAGTGGGCGGCGTTGCCGCCGTCGCCGCTGCGGCTGCGGGCGCGCACGTGATACTCCATGAACGCGGGGGCGGTGAGCGGGCGGAAACTGAGGTCGCCGAAGCCGGCGTTGGGCGAGTGGGGCGGGGCGAGGTAGAGCGGGTAGTCGCCGACCTGGGCGAAGAACGGTTTCTTGAGGCCGTCGAGGCCGAGGGCGGACTGCGCGACCTGCAGCCACCAGACGGCTTTGCTCTGGTAACCGCTCCAGTAGCTGACGCCCTCGTGCCAGCCGCCGTCGTCGTCGGACCAGACGGGGTAGCAGGCGAAGAATTTGTTCACGGCGTAGTCGAGCCACTGCGGCGCCTCGGGGATTTCGTCGAGGAAGGCGATACCGGCCTCGGCGATCTTGTGCCAGGTGCGGTTGCCGTGGCTGCTGAAGGGCCGCTGCAGGTGGCCGACGCCGCGGCCGACCTCGCCGCTGTTCCAAGCGTCGACGACGCGGGCCCGCATCGCGGTGCGGATCTTGGTGCGTTCTTCGGGGGTGAACATGTCCCAGGCCCAGTCGTAGGCGCGGGCGGGCCGGTAGAGCATGGGTTTTCCGGCTTCGCAGTTGAGGGCGAAGTTGGTGTTGCCCTGCGGATCCCAGCCGGCGAGGTGGAGGACCCAGCGGCGGGCGGCCTCGCCGTAGGCCTTGTCGCCGGAAAGCAGATACACGAAGGCGAGCGTCTCGGCCTCGGCGCAGGCCTTCTCGGTCTGCTCGCGGTTGGGCCACCAATACTTGACGAGCTCGGCGTTGTTCTTGTCGCGGGCGGAGCCCTTGTGGGCGGGCTCGGGCGTGGGGCCGGCGGCGATGGCGGCGTCGGCGGCGCGTTTCAATTTGGCGAACTCGGCGGCCTCGCGGCCGCGGGCGAGCTCGCGCAGGCGCGGGAGATCTTCGGGGCGCAGGAAGAGGCGAGGGTGGCCGGCGGGGACCGTGGCGCGTTGCTGGGCGACGGTGGGCATCGGCAGCACGGCGGCGTCCGCCGGGACCTCGACGCGGCGGACCTTGCTCCACGCGGTGACGGCGCCCTTGGTCGTGACGGCGCGGTAGCGCCAGAAGTATGTGCCGGGGGTGAAGTCCGCGGCGTGGGTGTAGGTCGGCCACGCCACGCCCTCGACGGTGGTGGTGGCGTCGGCGGGAAACGCGGGGTCGCGCGAAAACTGCACGTGGTAGGTCGCGGCGTCGGCCGGCGCGATCCAGGTGAAACTCGGGGGATTGAGCGCCACGGCGGCGCCGTCGGCGGGCCGGTAACCCCACTCGTCGGCGCGGGCGGGGCGCTCGTCGAGCGGGAGCGGCGCGGCGGCATGGAGGGCGGGGGCGAAAAGCGGAAGGAAGAAAGAGGAAAGAAGAAACGGGAGGAGGCGGCGGCGCATGAGGAAAGGCGGAAGACGGGTGGCGGAAGATCGGGAAACGGGCGCGGGGGCCGGGGAAGACGCGGAAGACATGGGAGACGGGCGGGGCGGGAGCGGCAGTGCGAGGAAGACGCAGCGGGCGTGGCGCGGCAACGTCGGCGGGCTTGAATTCTCGCCGCATATTTTGGCCGCGCGCGGCGGCGGGCCGCGGGGCGGGTGGCGGACAATTTTCTTGTGCGATCCGGAGGCGGGCCGTTTCGTCCGCACGCCGGCGGTCCCCCGTGGACTGCGCCACGTCGCCGGTGCCCCCGCTACTCCAACCCTCCGCCGCCAAGCCGGCGGCAACCCCGACTGCCATGAACCCTATGCTCCCTTCGGCGCTGTGCGCCGGCCTTTTCCGTTTCCTGCTGCGTGCGGGCGCGGCGCTCTTGCTGGCGGCGACGCTGCGGGCGCAGGCGCCCGCCACCGGCGCGATCGAGGGCCGGGTGTTCGACGTCGGTCGCGGCGAATATCTCGTGAATGCCCGGCTGACGATCGAGGGCACGACGCTGGAGGCGTTCACCGACGAAGCCGGCCAATATCGCCTCACGGGCGTGCCGGCCGGCTCGGCGCGGGTGCGCGTCTTTTTCACCGGCCTCGCCCCGCAAGCAGCGGCGGTGGCGGTCACGGCCGGCGCGACGGCGCAGCACAATGTCACGTTCTCGGCCGGTGCGACGGCCGCCGGCGCGGCGGCGAAACCCGGCGCGGGCGGCGATGGCACGGTGCGGCTCGACCAATTCGTGGTGGCGACCTCGAAGGAGATGGACGGAGCGGCGATCGCGATCAACGAGCAGCGCTTCGCGCGCACGATCGTGAATGTGGTCGCGGCCGACGAGTTCGGCACCGTGGTGGACGGCACGCCGGGCGAGGTCCTGAAGTTTCTCCCCGGCATATCGATGGACTACAGTGCCGGCGAAGCGCGCACGATCTCGATGAACGGCGTGCCGGCGGCCAACGTCCCGATCTCAGTCGGCGGCTTCGACCTCGCCAGCGCCGCGGGCAACGGCACGGGCCGCGTGACCAACCTCGACCAGTTCACGGTGAACAGCATTTCGCGCATCGAGGTGCACCATTCGCCCACGCCGGAGTCCACGGGGTCCGCGCTCGCCGGCTCCGTCAACATGGTGCCGCGCTCGGCCTTCGAGCGCTCGCGACCCATCTACACCGGCAGCCTCTTCCTCACGCTCAAGGACGGCGACCGCAGTTTCCACAAGACGCCCGGTCCGTTGAACAAGTCCACGCGCAAGGTCACCCCCGGCTACAATTTCTCCGCCGTCGTGCCCGTGAACAAGCGCTTCGGCTTCACGCTCTCGACCAACCACGTCGACCAATACAGCTACGAGGACGTCGCGACCAGCACGTGGCGCGGCAACGGCCAGGCGACCAACGTCGCCGCCACGGCGCTCACCGGGTTGCCGGCCACGACGCCGGACAAGCCCTACCTGACGGACTTCGCGCTGCGCGACAGCACGCGCGGCAACCGCGGCGATTCCGCGGCCACGACGATCGACTGGAAGATGTCGCGCAACGACACGCTCTCCTTCTCCTACACGTGGAACTGGATCGGCGTCGTGCACAACAACCGCACGCTGTCGTTCTTCGTGAATCGCGTGCAGCCGGGCGCCTGGAGCCCCACGCACACCGAGGGCACGCGCTACGTCGCGGGCTCGCCGACCTCGACGGGCACGCTCAATCCCGGTGGTTTCGGGCCGGTGGGCGGCTTCGGCGAGGTGCGCGTCAACGGCGGCGCGCAGGACTGGTATGGCACGACCTCGACCCCGTCGCTCGTCTGGCGCCACGACGGCCCCGATTGGAAGATGGACGCGGGTATCGGTTATTCGCGCGCCAGCCTGCACACGCGCAATGTCGACAAGGGCTTCTTCGGCGCCACGCAGGCGCGCCGCACCGGCGTGCGCGTCTCGTTTGCCGACATCTTTTACCTGCGGCCCAACACCATCACCGTCACCGGCGCCGACGGCGTGCCCGTCGATCCCTACCGGCTCGACAACTACTCGCTCGACACCGCCAACGCCGTCGTCCGCGACTCCGTCGACCTGAAGCGCAGCGCCCGCGCGAACATCCGCCGCGACCTCGTCGTCCGCGGCGTGCCCGTTTCCCTCAAGGTCGGCGGCGACATCCGCAGCAACGAGCGCGACCTGCGGGCCACGACGGATACCTATACCTTCGTCGGCCGGGACGGCGTCAACAGCTTCGTCACCGGGGCCGCCGCCGGGCCGCAATTCGGCGACGACAACGCCGGCATCGTGCTCGACGAGGAATTCTCGCGGCGCACGGGCGCCTACGGTTTCCCGAAGGTGCAGTGGATCTCCAACGACGACTACTACGCGCTCTACAAGAGCAACCCCGCCTACTTCACGACCAACGCCAACAACAACTACCGCGCCGCGGTCGGCGCCTCGAAGTATGCGCGCGAGATCATCTCGGCGGCGTATTTCCGCGGCGACGCGGCGTTCTTCAACCGTCGCCTCCAGCTCGTCGGCGGCCTGCGCGCCGAGCAGACCAACGTCAAGGGGCAGGGGCCGCTCACGGATCCGACGGGAAATTTCCAGACCGACGCCGCCGGCAACCTCGTCCCGCGCCGCGACGCCGCGGGGAACATCGTGCGCAACGCCGCCGGCCAGCCGCTGCCCGCGCTCATCGTGCCCACGACCGACGCGCTCGGCGTTTCGCGCCTGACCTACCTCGACCGCGGCCAGCGCACCAACAAGGAATACCTCCGGCTCTTCCCCAATCTCAACGTGAGCTACAGTCTGCGCGAAAATCTGCAGGCGCGCTTCGCCTACTACCAGTCCGTCGGCCGACCGAACTTCGACCAGTATGCCGGCGGGCTCACGTTGCCCGACACCTCGGTGCCGGTCACGAACAACACGGTCATCTCCGTCAACAACGCCGGCATCAAGGCTTGGAGCGCCGAGACCTACAAGGTGCGGCTCGAGTATTACTTCGAGCGCGTCGGCGCGCTGAACATCGGCGCCTACCAACGCGATTTCAAAAACTTCTTCGGCAGCGTGCGCCTCCCGGCCTCGCCGGAGTTCCTCGCGCTCTACTCCCTCGATCCGGACGAATACGGCGTCTACGACGTCACCACCAACCACAACCTCGCGAGCTCGGTGCGCATGACCGGCTTCGAGATCGACTACAAGCAGGCGCTCACGTTTCTGCCCCAGTGGGCGCGCGGCGTGCAGGTGTTTGCCAACGCGAGCACCAACCGCGCGCAGGGTGACGGCTCCGCCAACTTTGCCGGCTTCTCGCCCAAGACGGTCAATTGGGGCGCCAGCCTCACGCGGCCGAAGTATGCCCTGCGCCTCAACTGGAACTACCGCTCCCCGCAGCGCCGCGGCCTGATCGCCGCCAACGCGAACAGCATCGAGCCCAGCACCTACAACTGGGGCTCCAAGCGGCTCTACACCGACGTCAACGCGGACATCCACTTCCGCAAGAATCTCACGTTCTTCATCAACATGCGCAACGTGGCCAACCAGACCGAGGACTCCAAGATCTACGGCCCCAATACGCCGGACTACGCCAAGTTCCGGCAGCGCGTGGACTACGGCTCGGCCTGGAGCATCGGCCTGCGCGGGCAGCTCTGAGGCGGATGGAGGGAGTGGCAGGTGGGGCGGGCGGAGTTGAACGTTGAAGGTTGAAAGTTGAAAGCAGAGCGCCCGATGACCGGAGCGATGGGCGGGTGGGGAGTTTGGATTCGCCGCAGGCCCGCCGCCGCCGCGCGAAGGATTTTGTCGGCTCATCCCGACGTCGCGTAGTCTCCGGACTGCAGGGCCTGAGCTGGCTCGGGCCGTCTCGCCGGACACGGGAGCCGGGCATCGACCAAGGTCGAGCCCTACAAGATCCAAACTGCGTGGGACGCCGGCCTCACCACACGCGGTCGGCGCGGCGGGCTTCGATCTGCTGCTCGGCGGCGTCCTCGATCTCGGCGAGGAAATCGAGGCCGGTGCGGCGCTGGATTTCCGCGATGCTCGTGAGGTAGCGCGCAGGGTCGGCGTCGGTCGGCGCATCCTGCGGCACGAGAAACGCCAACGTGCGCAGGCGTCCGTCCTGCTCGTCGATCACGATCTTGAAGAACGCGTCGGGCACGAGAATGCCGCCGCGCAGTTTCGGCGGGGCGGCGCCGAAGACGGGGCCGACGATGACCCAGACCTCGCCGTAGCGGGCGGGCCAGTTGGTGGCGACGCGCTGCTCGAGTTCCTTCCAGAGGCCGGCGTTGAGCGCGTGCCGCTGGGGCACGATATTCGACATCAAGAACGTCTCGCGCTGGGCGGCGGCGCCGTGGCGGGTGGCGATGGCGTAGTTGGGCGCGAGGTGGCCGCGGTCGTAGCCGCTGCCGGTGTAGTCGTCGGGCGCGACGCGCGCGGCGGTGCGGCGGTCG
>JBILLY010000223.1:0-7164 GCA_044375835.1 Opitutaceae bacterium | reverse complement strand
TGTAGAGCCACGCGGCGGAGAGGGCGGCGACGGCGACGAGCGCGGCGAGGGCGAGGAGGAGGCGGCGTTTCAAGAAAGTGATGAGTGGCGAGTGATGAGTGACGAGTGACGGGGGCTGAATGACGAATGACGAATGACGAATGACGGATGACGGATGACGGGGGACTCAGAGGGCGAGTTGGGTGCGGATCTCGGCGGCGATTTCGGCGGGGGTCTTGGTGATGTCGACGGCGAGGGCGTGGGCGGGGGTCTCGAGGGCGGCGAACTGCGACTCGAGCATCGCGGGTTTCATGAAGTGGTCGGTGCGGGCGCGCATGCGGTCGAGGATGAGCTGATAATCGCCCGCAAGGTGGACGAGTTTGACGCGCACGGGGTCGGGGATGGCGGCGGCACGGTAGGCCTCGCGGAGAGCAGAGCAGGTGACGATGGCGCTCTCGCCGCGGGCGAGGCAGGCGGCGATGTAAGCGCGGATGGCGGCGAGCCAGGGGGCGCGGTCGCGGTCGTCGAGCGGCTGGCCGGCGCTCATCTTGGCGATGTTTTCCGGCGGGTGGAAATCGTCGGCGTCGCGGAAGCTCCAGCCGAGGTCGGCGGCGAGGCGGAGGCCGACGGTGGTCTTGCCGCTGCCGGCGACACCCATGAGCACGATCACGACGGGATCGCGGAGTTCCCAGGCGCGGGCGGCGGCGGGGTCGCGGCCCTCGTCGAAGTCGAGGTAGTCGAACAGCGTGAGCACGGGTTTGCTCTCAAGGGCGCTCTCGCGGATGCGGCGGGCGAGGATCTCACCGGCGACGTCGCGCCACCCGCGTTTGAGCATGAAGCCGCACCAGACTTCGCACTCCTCGTCGGTGCGGGTGCCGCCGCGGGTCTCGCACCAGGCGAGGAGCTGGAGGTCCGTGAGGTCGCCGACGAGGGTGCGGTCGCGGAGTTCGTCGTAGCGCACGCGGAGGAAGGCGCAGCAGCGGGCGTCGAAGCCCTGGCCGAGGTTGGCGTGGTAGTCGGCGGGCAGGCGGCCGGCGGCGTGGAGCCGGATCTTGTCGAGCATGCGTCCGAAATAGACGAGGCGACCGACTTTGGCGTAGGGACTGCGGAGTCCGGGGACGTGCGGCATGAGGCCAGCGTGCGCGGATTTGCGGCGAGGCCAAAACCTAAAATCTGCGCCGGCGCGCACCGGTGCGGGCGGGTGGACGCGGTCAGAGCTGCAGGCCGTGCGGGAGCGTGTCGCCGAGGGCGCGGGCCTCGTCGGCGGCGTCGAGGGCGACGACCTCGGTGACGAGGCGGAGCCAGCGCTCGGGGGCCTTGGCGGCGAGCAAGGCGGCGACGGTGCGGGCGCGGAGATCGGCGTCGAGGTCGCGGGTGCGATCGCCGGTGAGGCGGGCGAGCTGGACGGCGGCGAAGGCGGCGCCGTCGACGGCGCGCAGGTCTTTTTTCAGCAGCAATTCGAGCCAGGCGGCGGCGGTGTCGGGATCGACGGTGCGGTGGCCGCTGCCGTAGACGGGGGCGCGGGCGCCGAGGCGGCCGAGGGACCAGGCCCAGGGGCCGGAGCCGGCGGCGCCGGGGGCGGCGAGGCGGGCGGCGATCCAGCCGCCGAGGGTGAGCTTGGCGGCGGGCGCGAGGTGTTCGAGCGAGGCGGCGGTGCGGACCATCTCGTCGAGGCCGTCGAGCGGCGGACCCTTGGGGCGGGCGGTGGTTTTCTCGGCGCCGGGCGGGATGCGGCGGGCGAGGTGCGGCTCGAGGGTGCGCCAGATCGCGTCCTGCTGCTCGGGCGTCAGGCCGCCGCCGATACGGCGCCAGAGGACCCAGAACTCGTTCCACACGGAGATCTCGCCGGGGAAGCCGACGTTTTCGGTGAAGAGGCCGAAGGTCTGCGTGCAGCGCCACGGATCGAGCGGGTAGCCGAAGCCGGGGCGGAGGCCGTAGCCGAGGAAGCGGTAGAAATTGCGTTCGTGGACGGCGGAGCGGCGGCGTTTTTTCGCGCCGGCGAAGAGCGTGCCCCAGAGCTCGCGGAGGAGCGGGGCGGACCAGGTTTCGCGCTCGCCGAGCGCGGCTTCGAGGGTCTCGCCGAAGCGTTTGACGTCGCGCGGGTCGACGGTGCGCGGGGCGGCGCCGAAGACGCGGTCGACGAGGTCGCGCACCTGGCCGAAGCTGGCGGGCATCGATTCGGTGACGGAGGTGCCGGCGCGGGCGGAGGCGCCGCGCAGTTCGAATTCGAGGCGCCAGCGCTCGTCGGCGACGTCGGAGACGCACCACAGTTCGAGCGTGCCGATCTCGGTAAGGGCGGCGCGGAGGTGGACGGGGAGGGTGCGGGACTTGGTGTCGGTGGCGCGCAGGACGGTGTGGAGCGGCGGGAGCGGACGGAGCGCGTCGGTGACGTCGACGATGGCGCCGGGGGCATCGACGCGGTCGGCGGTGGTGGCGTAGAGGGGAAACTGGACGGGCGAGCCGAGCGTGAGCTGGAACGGCTGCGCGGTGAGGTCGAGGATGCGGCCCTCCTCGTGGCCGCGCGGGATGACGCAGACGGCGCGGGCGGCGGCGGTGCCCTTGGCGGCGGCGAGGCCGACGTAGAGGGCGCGGGCGGCGCCGCCGCCGATGCGCCGGCCGAGGCCGCGGCGGGCGAGGCCGTAGGCGGCCGCGCCGCGGGCGACGGCGAGGTCGAGCGAGTCGTGATGCAGGAGCGGGATGCGGGGCCGGTCGGGCCACCAGGCGGAGACGAGGTCGACGAGGCGCTGGGCGAGGCGGGGCGAGTTGAAGACGCCGCCGTTGAGGAGAATGGCGTCGGGCCGAGGCAGGGCGGCGCTTTCGGCGCCGCCGGTTGAAAGTTGAAGGTTGAAAGTTGAAGGATCGGAGCCGTGGAGGGCGGCGTGGGCGGCGGCGGCGTGTTGGCGGAGGAAGGCGGCGAGGTGGCGGGTGATGGCGGGGTCGGAAGCGTAGGGCAGGCCGAGTTCCTGCAGGGCGGTGCGGGCGGCGCGACGGGGGGCTGCGTCGGGGGCGACGGCGGGGAAAAAGCCCTCGACGATGAGCGTCTCGGCTTCGTCGCGCGTGAGCTCGGTGGAGAGCGTGTGGCCGATGAGGCGGCTGCCGCTGCCGGTGACGGCGAGCGGGTGGCGCTCGGGGGCGGTGACGGCGAGCAGGGTCTCCTTGGCGGTGCGCGCGGCGGCGACGAGCTGCGTCCACTGGGTGGCGTTGAGCTTGGCGCCGCCGGCGGCGAGACGCTCCTCGGCGCGGCGGGCGAGGGCGGCGTCCATGTTGTCGCCGCCGAGCATGAGGTGTTCGCCGACGGCGATGCGCTTGAGGACGGGGCCGTCTTCGCCGACGCCGACGGCGATGAGGGTGAAGTCGGTGGTGCCGCCGCCGACATCGGCGACGAGCACGAGGCGGACGCCGGCGAGCGTATCCGCGAGGTCGTGACGGTGGCGCGAGGTGAAATCGTAGAAGGCGGCGGAGGGCTCCTCGACGAGGGTGAATTTCTCCAGGCCGGCCTGGCGCGCGGCCGTGACGGTGAGGGCGCGGGCGACCTCGTCGAAGGAGGCGGGGACGGTGATCACGACCTCCTGCTGCGCGAGCGGGGCGGCGGGGTGGGCGGCGTCCCAGGCGGCGGCGAGGTGGGCGAGGAGGAGGGCGGAGGCGCGGGTGGGGGAGAGTTTGTCGACGTCGGCGGGAGCGCCCCACGGGAGAATGGGGGCGGTGCGGTCGACGCCCGGGTGGCAGAGCCAGCTTTTGGCGGAGGCGACGAGGCGGCCGGGGACGCGGGCGCCCTGCCAGCGGGCGAACTCGCCGGCGACGACGGGCGGGGCGGCGGGGGCGGAGGGCGTGGCGGACGAAGGGGGAGCGGTGACCGGGGCGGAGGCGGCTGCGGCGCCGGAGGCGGACGGGGGCGCGGGTGAAGCCGGGGAATCCGGGATTTCGGATTTCAGCAGCGGAGTCGGCCACGGGAGCGCGGCGGCGCCGGCGGCGAGTTCATGGGGGCCGGGCAGGTAGAGGCAGGAGGGCAGGAGCGGCTGGGCGGCGACCTCGCCGGGACGGCGGACCTGCGGTATCGGGAAATCGGTGACGACGGCGGCGGCGCCCTCGGCGAGCGCGGCGGAGGCGACGGCGCAGTTGCTGGTGCCGAGGTCGATGCCGACGACGTAGCGGGCGGAGGTGGACATGCGGGGGCGGTCAGGCGGTCGGGGCGAGCCGGGGTGGCCCACGGAAGACACGGAAAACACGGAAGAGAACAGGCGATTTGGCGTGGGGGGAGACGGGTCGAGGACCCGGAGGAGAAACCACGAAATACACGAAAAACACGAAAGGGTGGTGAGGAGGCGCCCGGGGGCGGCGCCGGTTGAAAGTGGAAAGTTGAAGCTGGAAGGAGCGGAGGGCGGGGCGAATGGGCGGGTGGCGCTGCCGGTAGCGGTGGCGGCGTGGAAGAGGGCCCGGGCATTACGACCGGGACCGGCACCGCGACCGGATGCGTGGGCAGTGCCGGGGAGCGGGCGTTATTCCTTCATCCGCACGTTGAGTTCGAGTTTCCAGCGGGCGGGGCCGGATTTTTCGAGCAGGCGGAGTTCGAGGGTGCCGATCTCGGTGACGGCGGCCTGGAGATTGACGGGGACGAGGCGGCCGGCGGCAGTCTCGGCGGTGGCGGGCAGCGTGGACTCGATGGGGGCGAGTTCCTCGAAGTCGTCGCTCGTCGCGGGGTCGTCGAGCATGGCGCCGACGGGGTCGTCGCGGCGGACGGAGCTGGAGAAGAAGCGGAAGCGGGCGGGCTCGCCGACGACGAGGCCGAACTCCTGCGGCGGGATGTCGGCGGCGGTGCCTTCCTCCATGCCGAACGGCGCGACGCAGAGGGCGCGGACGGGGGGCTCCATGCCGGGGACGGCGGGCATGGCGGACTCGATGCCGACGTAGTAGGCGCGGGCGGTGCCGCCGCGGATGCGGAGGCCGTGGCCGTGGCGGGCCCAGCCGTAGTAGGCGGCGCCGCGGGCGACGGCGAGGTCGAGCTCGGCGCCGGCGAGTTCCTTGGCGGCGGGGGCGCCGACGGCGGCGAGCCAGCGGTTGACGACGGCGAGCACGCGTTCCTTGAGGACGGCGGATTTGAAGACGCCGCCGTTGAAGAGGATCGCGGTGGGGCGGAGGAAGGCGCCTTCGGCGCCGGGTGAAAGTTGAAGGTTGAAAGTCGAAGGCGCGGAGGCGGCGAGGGCTTTGGCCTGGCGCGTGAGGAAGGCGGCGAGGTGGCGGGTGACGCCGGCATCCTGCGCGTAGGGGAGCGCCATTTGGGCGAGGCCGGAGGCGCGGGCGGTGCGCGGGACCTCGGTGACGGGGACGTCGGGGAAAAAGCCGTCGGTCAGGAGGCGGGTGAGTTCGTCGCGGGCGAGCTCGGCTTTGATGGTGCCGCCGATGAGGGAGGAGCCGCGGCCGGGGACGACGAGCGGAGCGCGGGCGAGCGTGGGGTCGGCAAACATCGCCTCCTTGGCGGCGCGGCAGGCGTGGGTGAGGGCGTTGAACTGCCAGGGGTCGAGCTTCTTGCCGTCGGCGGCGAAGCGCTGGTTGACGGCGTAGGCGAGCGCGAGGTCCATGTTGTCGCCGCCGAGCAAGATGTGGTCGCCGACGGCGAGGCGGGTGAGCTCGACCTCGCCGGCACGGTCGGTGACGGCGATGAGGGAGAAGTCGCTGGTGCCGCCGCCGACATCGACGACGAGGATGATGTCGCCGGGGCGGACGTGTTTGCGGAAGCCTTCGCCGAGTTGCTCGGTCCAGGCGTAGAAGGCGGCCTGCGGTTCCTCGAGGAGGGTGACGTGGTCCAGGCCGGCCTGGCGGGCGGCGGCGAGGGTGAGGTCGCGGGCGGCGGCGTCGAAGGAGGCGGGGACGGTGAGGACGATCTCCTGCGCGGCGAAGGGCGTATCCGGATGGTGGTGATCCCAGGCGGCGCGGAGGTGGGCGAGGTAGGCGCGGGAGGCGTCGACGGGGGAAACGCGGGTGACGTCGGGCGGGGCCTGCCAGGGGAGAATGGCGCTCTGGCGGTCGACGCCGGGGTGGCTGAGCCAGCTCTTGGCGGAGGCGACGAGGCGGGCGGGGACCTTGGCGCCGTGGCTGCGGGCGAACTCGCCGACGAGCGGGGCGGGGGCGGCGGGCGGAGCGTCGGACGCGGCGGATTTGGCGGCCTTGGTTTTCTTTTCCCACGGCAGAGCGAGGGCGTCGGCGGGAAACTCGGCGGCCGACGGCAGGTAGAGGAAGGACGGGAGGAGGTTTTTCGCTTCGACCGTGCCGACGGCGGTGACCTGCGGGAGCGGCAGCATCGTCTGTTCGCGGCCGCGGGCGGCGGCGCGCGCGAGTTCGAAATAGGAGACCGCGGTGTTGGTGGTGCCGAGGTCGATACCGATCGAGTAGGTGGCGGAGGCGGGCACGGAGAGAAGAAGACGGAGGGACGGAGAGAACGAGAGACGGAGAGAAGAGGGCCTTGACGGCGCTCAGAGTTCGACTTCGGCGGGGGCGATGATGCGGGGGTCGAGGGCCGGGGAGACGGCGGGGAGCGTGACGGATTTGGCGACCCAGCCGTGGTGCTTGAGGGCGCCGCGGAAGGGGGGCTGGCCGGTGATGTTGCCGGTGAGGCGGATGCGGCCGGCGTTGAAGCCGACGGGCACGGTGACGGTGTCGCCTTCGGTGCCGGCGAGGGCGGGCTCGAGGACGAGGTATTGCTGGAGGACCTTGCGGCTGCCGGCGTGGACGACGCGGGCGGCGGCGCCGATGTCGGCGTCGGCGTAGGCGGAGACGTCTTCCTGGAGGAAGTCGACGAGGCGGCCTTCGCGCTGGAGCAGGGCGAGGAGGGCGAGGGCGGCGGCGTGGGTCTGCTCGGCGGGGATGGCGGCGGGCGCGGCGACCGGCGCGGCGGGTTTCGGCGCGGGTTGGGCGGGGGCGGCGGAGGTGTCGAGGGTGGCCACGCGACCGGCGAGCGCGGCGTCACCGAGCACGCGGAACGCGAGACCGAGGCGAGCGAAGAAGGACGGAGCGGAGGACGACGAGGACATGGGAATCGGGCAACGGAACAGACTTGGGCCGGAGATTCAACGCGGCACGCGTGACATGTTGGGGCGCGGCGGGGCGGCTTTCCGGTTTGGCCGATTCGTAGGGGCGGGGCTTGTCCGCGCCCGAGGGCGTCCACAAGGGACGCGCCAACCCGAATCGGAA
>JBILLY010000222.1:0-7170 GCA_044375835.1 Opitutaceae bacterium | reverse complement strand
TCGCCGTCGCGTGGATCTTCGGCGGCGCGCTCGCGCTGCCGGCCGGCGTCGGTCTGCTCTCCGGCGCCACCACCAACACCCCGAGCCTCGCCGCCGCCCAGCAGGCGCTCGCGCAGGTCGGCGCGCCGGAAAGCGCCGCCGCCGTGCAGGGACTCGCCTACGCCGTGGCCTACCCCTTCGGCATCGTCGGCATCATCCTCACGATGCTGCTCGTCCGTCGCGTCTTCCGCATCGACGTGCCCGCCGAAGTCCGCGCCGCGGAAACCGCCCGCGCTCCCGCTTCCGCCCGCCCCGCGACCCGCAACTTCGAGGTGCGCAACCCCAATCTCGCCGGCCGTCCGCTCGGCCGCGTGCCCGGTCTCGCCAAGTCCGGCGTCGTCATCTCCCGGCTCTCCCGCGACGGCGCCGTGCAGGTGGCGCAGCCCGACGTGCCGCTGCGCCTCGGCGACATTCTGCACGCCGTCGGCCCCGAAGAGGCCCTCGACGAACTGCGCGTCGTCGTCGGCGCCGAGGCCGGCGTCGACCTCAAGACCCAGCCCGGCCCCGTGACCAACCGCCGTCTCATCGTCACGCGCCGCGAGGTCTACGGCCGCGAACTCGGCGAACTCGAGCTCTTCGCCGCGCACCACGTCGTCGTCACGCGCGTCACGCGCGGCGGCATCGAGTTTTCGCCGCTGCCGAATTTCCGGCTGCAGTTCGGCGACGTGCTGATGGTCGTCGGCGAGTCGCCCCGCATCGACGCCGTCGCCGCCGCCGTCGGCAATTCCCACCAGGCGCTCAACTCGCCGCAGATGATCCCGTTTTTCATCGGCATCGCGCTCGGCGTGATCGCCGGCAGCCTGCCGCTCGCACTGCCCGGCCTGCCCGCCGCCGTGAAGCTCGGCCTCGCCGGCGGCCCGCTCGTCGTCGCGCTCTTGCTCTCCCGCGTCGCCAGCGTCGGCCCGCTCGTGTGGCACATGCCGGCCAACGCCAACCACATGCTGCGCGAGGTCGGTATCACCCTGTTTCTTGCCGCCGTCGGCCTCAAATCCGGCGAGAAATTCGCCGCCGTCCTCCTCGGCGGCGACGGCCTGCGCTGGCTGCTCTTCGGCGCCACCGTCACCGCCGTGCCGCTGGTTGCCGTCGCGCTGCTCGCGCGCGCGTGGAAAAAACTCAACTACGCCGAACTCTGCGGCCTGCTGGCCGGCAGCATGACGGATCCGCCCGCCCTCGCCTTCGCCCAGCAATCCACCGCGAGCGACGCCCCCGCCGTGGCCTACGCGACCGTCTACCCGCTCGTGATGCTGCTCCGCGTGTTCACCGCGCAGCTCGTGGTTTTCTTGCTCTGGCGCGCCGCCGGATAGGGAAACCGGCCGCGGTGATGCACCTTGTCGCCGGTCCGGTCGCGCGGTAGGGCGAGGCGTCCTCGCCGAGCCGTTTCACCTCTGATCCGCGACGGTCCGGCGGGGACGCCGCGCCCTACCTGCCCCGAGCCGAGGGTAGGTCTGGGAGTCTCCGGCGCGCTCGGCCCGCTGCTCCGGCGCGCTCAGCCCACCGCCTCGCGCACCAGCGCCGCGATTGCCGGCGGCAACTGCAGCGCGAGCGCCGCCGCCTGCGCCGCCGGGCTCATTTTTTTCCACGTCTTGCGCAGGATATCGACGAACTTCTCCCGCGGGTAGTCCGCGTGCTGCGCCGCGAAGGCCCCGATCTCGTTCTCGAGAAACACGAGGCACGCCGCATCCTCCAGCGCCTGCGTGCCCGCGTTCGTCTTGAGCCCGGTCTTCGACACCCACGTCGCCACGTCCGCCGCCTCCGCCGTCGGCACGCCCGCTTCCGCCGCGAGGGCGCGCGCGCGCTCGGCCTGCTTGGTGTAGAGCGAGCGCCGCCAGTTGAGGTAGCCGACCTTGCCCTCGGGAAAACTCGCCCGCGGCACCAGCCAGCGCTCCAGGTGCTGCGCGCGCGCCGCCAGCCGCAGCGCCGGCGGTGCGTCCGGCACGAGCCGCGCGACCCACGCCTCGACGCGCTCGCCGTAGACCAGCTCCGCCGGCCGGCCGTCGGCCGCGCGCGCCGGATCGGCGGCATGCGCGGCGTCGATGAGCGCGCGGGCGCGCGCGTAGGCGGATGCGGCGGGTGTGGAGTCGGACATGCGCCGGATTCCAAGTCCCCCGTTTGCCCGCCGCAAGCGGCCGTTGGAAATTCGTCACCCGCTGGTGTGCGCCGGTGACTTCCCTTGCGCGGGACGCTGTGTTGGTTTCCCTCTTCGTCCCTGACCACCCGTCTCCGCGGCCGCGCGGAGCGCCCCCGCCCAACCCCCCTGTCCCCATGTCCGCCTCCCCGACTCGTTCCCGTTTGGCCGCCCTTTGCGTCGCCGCCGCGCTTGCCTCGTCCGCGTCGCTCCCGGCGCAAACCGCCCCCGCCGCCCCCGCGACTCCCGCCACCCCGGCGACGCCCGCCGCCGCCGGCGCGGCAAAGCCCGCCGATGCCGGCACGACCATCGAGTTGTCCCCCTTCGAAGTCCGCGCCGAGGACGACTCCGGCTACCAGGCCGCCAACACCACCAGCGGCTCCCGCCTCAACTCCCGCCTCCGCGACACCCCCGCCGCCGTCTCCGCCTTCACCCCCGAGTTTCTCTCCGATATCGCCGCGACGAATCTCGAGGAGATGCTCGCCCACGCGACCAACATCGAGATCGACGTCGAGGATGCCAACGCCGGCTTCAACAACCCGTCCGGCCGCGGCGCCGACGGCAACGACTTCAACTTCCGCATGCGCGGCTCCCCCGCCGGCGCCTCGCGCGACTTCGTCGAGTCCAGCGTCCCCGTCGACCTCTACAACGTCGAGCGCGCCGAGGTCGCCAGCGGCCCCAACTCCATCCTCTTCGGCCTCGGCCAGGCCGGCGGCCTCGTCTCCCTCAGCGGCAAGAAGGCCAACCTCCAGCGCGACCGCACCACGCTGAAATCGATCCACGGCTCGTGGAAACAGGAACGCTACGAGGCCGACTACAACCGCGTGCTCATCCCCAAGAAGCTCTCCCTCCGCCTGCTCGGCCTCTACCAGAACAACGAGGGCTGGCGCCACTGGGACTTCAACGACCAGGCCCGCTGGACCGTCGCCGCCGCCTACCAGCCCTTCAAGCGCACCACCGTCCACGTCTCCTTCGAGAAGGGCCACATGGACAACAATCTCACCCTCGGCTGGAACGGCCAGGACCAGATCACCGCCTGGCAGGACGCCGGCAAACCGCTCACCGACGGCACCGTCGCCCTCCCCGGTCTCAACCGTTTCAGCGCGACCAACCAGCGCTTCACCTTCGTCGACCAGAACCGCTCGGTCTACAACTACCGCGGCGAGTTCCAGACGGTGAACCGCTACGGCGTCGAGACCCTCCTGCCGCCCTCCGTCTCGCCCTACCACTACGACCTCACCGGCCCCGGCGGCACGCGTCACCAGACCTTCAATACCCGCCAGGTCACCGTCCAGCAGCGCCTCCCCCGCGGCGTCGACCTCGAGCTCGCCTATTTCCGCAACACCGCCGACGTCGAGGCCCACGGCATGGCCGTCGCCGGCGCCAACCTCCGCGCCGATCCCAACCCCACGCTGCCCAATCCCGACGGCTCCGCCGGCACCGTCCCCAACCCCTTCGTCGGCCGCCTCTATTTCGAGTCCGTCTGGTTCAAGGACAACCTCGCCACCACCAACGAGATTTTCCGCCTCACCACGTCGATCGACGCCGGCAACTCGCGCCGCTGGTTCGGCCGCCACCGCGTCGCCGTCCTGGCCGAGGCCTCGAAGCAGGACCGCCTCCGCCGCTGGCGCGACGAGATCCTCGTCGACGACCGCAACATCCCCATCGTCAACGCCACCACCGCCGAGGGCGCCCAGAACCAGCTCACCCGGCGCAACTACATCGTCGAGGGCGACTACACGACCTACTACGGCGCCGATCCCACGCTCCCCGTCGCGCCCTTCGTCTACAACGGCCGCACCTACACGAGCACCTACGCCTCCCGCGCCCGCGCCAACACCGAGACGGTGAAAGACATCACCAGCCTCATGTTCGCCGCGCAGAGCTTCTGGTGGCGCGACCGCCTCGTCACCACCGTCGGCGCGCGCCGCGACGACATCAAATTCAAGAACGCCCAGGAAGAGCGCGTCACCGATCCCAACGATCCGCGCGTCACGTCCAAGCTCATCGCCGCCGGCGAGTGGTATTTCAACGGCCAGCACGTCCACCACCGCTACAAGCCCACCACCTTCACCGCCGGCGGCGTGCTCCACGCCACGAAGCGCCTCTCGCTGTTCTACAACCTGTCGCGCAACAACGGCCAGCCGCGCTTCGACCGCACCGTGCTCCCCACCGGCGACGTGCCCGAGCCCACCGAGGGCCGCGGCCGCGACTACGGTTTCATGCTCGATGTGCTCGGCGAGGACCGCCTCTTCGTCCGCACCACCTGGTTCCAGACCGAGCAGCTCAACGACTCCCCGATTCTCCCCGGCAGCAACGCCCTCGGCGTCGACAACCTCACCACCATGCTCACCCAGCTGCGCAGCGCCGGGAAGATCACGCAGGCCGACTACGACCGCCAGGCCATCACCTGGACGTCCGCCTCCATCGACATCTTCACCAAGGGCATCGAGATCGAGGTCGTCGCCAATCCCACCAAGAGCCTCACCCTCCGCGCCAGCTATTCGCACTCCGAGCGCCGCCGGCAGAATTTCTTCACCGAGGTCTTCGAGTTTTTCGACACCCGCGTCCCCCAGTGGCGCGCGCTCCTCGCCGGCAACCCCGTCGAACTCGCCGCCTTCGAGACCGCCGTGCGCGAACTCTACAGCGAGCTCGATTTCCAGGTCGACCGGCAGAACTCCCCCTTCGGCTCCCGCCCGCACAAGGTCAACGGCACCGCCCGCTACGCCTTCCGCGAGGGCAAACTCCGCGGCGCCTTCCTCGGCGGCTCCGTGCGCTACAGCGGCAAAAACTTCATGAGCTGGGACAAGGCCACCGGTCACATCTACTGGGGCAACGAATCCGTCCTCGCCGACGCCTTCGCCGGCTACCGCTTCAGGATCCCGCGCACCAAAATCAACGCCACCCTGCAGCTCAACGTGCGCAACCTCGGCAACGACTACCTCGCCAACGTCGGCCGCTACAACGACACCTACACCGGCGTCCGCCGCGTGTATCTCAACGAGCCCCGCAGCTTCCGCCTCTCCACCACGCTCGATTTCTGAGCGCGCCCGGCCCGCCTCTCACCGCCGGCTGCGCCGATACGCCGCCGGCGTCTGGCCGAACTTGCCTTTGAACGCCGTGATGAAGGCCGGCACCGACGAGTAGCCGGCCAGCGCCGCGACCGCCGCCACCGATTGCGCGTCGTCGCGCAGCCGCCGCGCCGCTTCTTCCAGCCGCACGCGGCGAAACACCTTGCCCGGCGTCTCCCGCCACGACCGCGCCATCACCCGCGTGAGGTGCGACCGCGAGTAGCCCACCTGCGCCGCGAAACTCTTCACCGATCGCACCGCCGTCAGCAGCCCGCGCGACTCCTCCGGCGGCACCCGCACCAGCCGCTGCAACGGCGCCCGTTGCTCCTCCAGTTGCCGGTGCCACGCGCTCAGCCACCCGAAGGTGCGCTCCGACCAGACGAAGGGCGACTGCGCCGTGTTCTGCCGCGCCCACCGCACCATCTCCTCCGCTCGCCGCACCGCCGCCGACGTCGCCGGCAACACATGGATCGCGCCGAAGCGCTGCGTGATCCGGTCGAAATAGTGCAGCGCCGGCCCGCCCTGCACCGTGATCCAGATCATGTCCACCACGCCGTCCGGCAGCCGCAGCCGCCCGCCCGACGGCTCTCGCGTCGCCAGCACCGCTCCCGCCGGCACTTCCGTCCGCTGCTCGCCCCATTCCCACACCGCCGTGCCGCGCGTCACGTAGCGCCAGATCGCCTGCTCGTTCAGCGCGCTCAGCGACTCGTTCATCGCCTCCGCCGCGTCGCTCCGCGAAAACCCGCAGTGCCGCACCATGAACTGCGGCGTCACGTCCGAGTCGAAGCGCGTGCGCGAGGTCTGGCGTCCGTCGGTGCAGGCCGCGAGGCGGAGGTGGGGGCTGGGCACGGCGGGACGAGCGCAAGAATTCGTAATTTCGGCAAGTATTCAAAATAGCCACCGCCGGTCGCGGCCGCTATCGTCGGCGCACTTCCGGCTCTGCCGGCAGTTCCCACCAGCAACCCCCTTTCCGGCCGCTCCGCTCCTCCCGGCGCGACTGCGTTCCCGGATTTTCCCTCCATGATCACCCCTGCCCCCCGCCTCTTCCGGCATCGCGCGCTTCCGTCGGCGCTCGCCGGACTTTTCTCGGCCGCCGCCCTTGCGGCGCAGACCGCGCCCACGGCGCCGGCCGCCGCATCCGCCGCCGCCGACACGATTCTGCTCAACCCCTTCGAGGTAAACACCAGCAAGGACACCGGCTACGCCGCCGGCAGCTCTCTCGCCGGCGGCCGCGCCGACACGCCCCTGCGCCTCACCCCCGCGTCGATCTCCGTCATGACGCGCGAGTTCATGGACGACCTCAATCTCACCAGCCTCGAATCCGCGTCCAACTGGGCCACGAGCGTCATGCCCGGCAACGAGCGCCAGAACGAGACGCCCTTCGGCACCTTCCAGTTCAACTTCCGCAACACCGGCGGCTCCGGGAATTATCCCACGCGCAACTACTTCCTCTTCTACGCCAACTCCGACACCTACAACACCGAGCGCTTCGAGTTCGCCCGCGGCCCCAATTCCCTCCTCTTCGGCGACGCTGCGCTCGGCGGCGTCTCGACCAACTTCACCAAGCAGGCGCGCTTCAACCTCAAGCGCCACGAATACCGGCTCCAGGCCGACTCCGACGGCGGCTGGCGCACCACCCTCGACACCCAGTGGGGCAACGACCGCTTCGCCGTCCGCGCCAACGGCCTCGTCCAGCGCCTCAAGCTCTGGCGCGACGGCACCTACGAGGACCGCGACGCCATCCACGTCGCCGCTTCCTACAAGCTCGGCCGCAACACCCAGGTCCGCGCCGAGGTCGAGTCCCTCGAGACGCGCGCGCTGATCTACCAGACGACGTATTCCGACAACGCCACCTTCTGGAATCGCACGTCCTTCAACGACACCAACGGCGTCATCGCCAGCCCCAACAACGTCGGCCTCGAGCAGTTCGGCGGC
>JBILLY010000258.1:0-6586 GCA_044375835.1 Opitutaceae bacterium | reverse complement strand
CTGAGCGGGGACGAGGTCGTTGAACGTCGAGGGCTGATAGCTGAGAGCCGAGCGTTGAGGGCAAAACCGAACGGTCCAGCTACGCGCCGGGCGCGAGCCAACCCGCGAGGCCGCTGGGGATCGGGCTCTCATACCCGATACATCGCGCTTTGGCGTTCTTTAGGGCCGTCGCTCGTCGACGGCCGTGGCTCTCAACCGCAGGAGTCCGGCGTCAAGTCCGCGGCAGTTCCGCGATGACGCGGAGGCCGGGGCGATCGGGACGGTTTTCGGCGCGGATCGTGCCGCCGTGGAGCTCGACGATGCCCTTGCAGATGGCGAGGCCGAGGCCGTGGCCGCGGGGGGCGTCGGGCGCGACGGGGCGGTTTTCGAAACGGACGAAGCGCTCGAAGACGCGGCCGAGCTGGGGCTCGGGCAGACCGGGGCCCTCGTCGGTGACGGTGAAGCGCCACGTGCCGGACTGGGCGACGGAGTCGAGGGTGACGAGGCCGGCGGGGGGCGAGACGGCGAGGGCGTTGGAGACGAGATTGAGAAAGAGCTGGCGGAGCAGGTCGGGCGCGCAGGGAAGTTCGCCGGGATCGTTGCGGCCGAGGGCGAAGCGGACGCCGCGGTCCTCGGCGAGGGCGCGGGCATCGTCGACAAAATCGAGCAGGAGCGAGTCGGGGGAGACGGGGCGGCGCTCGAGCTTGAGGGCGCCGCTTTCGGAGCGGGCGATGAAGAGGAGACGGTCGATGACCTGCTGGAGCTGGGCGATCTCCTCGAGGATGTCGGCGACGGCGCCGGCGGCGTCGGGATCGGCGGCGACGCGCGGGGAGAGTTTCTCGGCGTTGAGGCGGATGAGGGCGAGCGGCGTTTTCAGTTCGTGGGAGGCGTCGGCGGAGAAGCGGTGGATCTGTTCGAACGAAGCCTGGAGGCGGTCGAAGGTCTGGTTGAGCAGCAGGGCGAGGGAGGCGAGTTCGTCGCGGCCGGCGGGGACGGGGATGCGTTCGCTGAGGTTGTCGGCGCGGATGCGGCGGGCGGTCTCCTCGATCGCGCGCACGGGGCGGAGGGCGGCGCGGCTGAAGGCTTTGCCGAGGGCGTAGCTGAGGAGCGCGACCGCCGCGAGGAGCGCGGCGGCGATGCGGGCGTAGTCGCGGAGGAGGCGTTCGCTCGGTTCGAGCGGGCTGCCGATCATGATGAGCCACGGGCCGTGGTCGGACGCGGAGAGGTGGACCCGACCGAGGAAGGGCAGCGTCGTGGTCCAGTGGGCGGAGGCGTCGGGCGGACGGGCGAGGATGGTGTCGCCGAGGTTGTCGGAGCGGAAGAGCACGCGGCCGCCGCGATCGGAGACCTGGATCACGAAGAGCGCGGCGTCGCTGTCGGCGTCGTGGGCGACGCGGTCGGCGATGGCCTTGGCGTCGAGGTTGGCGTCGGAGCCGAGGAGTTCGTGCAACTCGTGCGCCTCGACTTCGTGCAGCAGTTCGAGGCCGCGCTCGGTCTGGTGATCGAGCAACCAACCGCCGGCGACGAGCACGAGGGCGGTGGTGCCGGTGACGAGGAGGGCGAAGCGCAGCGTGAGGCGCTGGGTGAAGGTGTTCACGCGAGCTGGTAGCCGGTGCCGCGGACGGTGCGGATCAACGGCGGGGTCGACGGGCGCTCGAATTTCAGCCGGAGGCGGCGCACGTAGACGTCGATGAGGTTGGTGCCGAGGTCGTAGGAGGCGTCCCAGATTTTCTCGGCGATGAGCGTGCGGGTGAGGACGCGGCCGGGATTCTGGAGGAAGAGTTCGAGCAGGGAGAACTCGCGCGCGGTGAGGTCGACCGGCTGGCCGTCGTGGGTGGCGGTGCGGCCGAGGAGGTCGAGCCGGATGCCGCGGTGCTCCAGCACGGTGGCACGGGGAGCGGTGCCCTGGCGGCGGAGGAGGGAGCGGACGCGCGCGATGAGTTCGTCGATGCTGAAGGGTTTCGGCAGGTAGTCGTCGGCGCCGAGGTTGAGGCCGCGGATGCGGTCCTGCACGGCGTCGCGCGCGCTGAGGATGAGGATGGGTTCGTTGAATCCGGTGCTGCGCCACTCGCGCAGGAGGTCGAGGCCGTCGCCGTCGGGGAGGCCGAGGTCGAGGATGATGGCATCGTAGGGCGAATCGGCGAGGGCATCGCGGGCGGCGGCGCAGGAGGCGACGGCGCGGACGGTGTGGGCCTGTTCGGTGAGGGCGCGCTCGACGAACCGGGCGACGCGGGCTTCGTCCTCAACGATGAGAATCTTCATGGGCGGAGCGGAACGGGAGCGGAGGATGCGGCGCGGTGCAAGGTCCGGGCGCGGGAGACCGCGGAGGGCCGGCGGATGGCCGGGGCCGACGACGCCGCGCGGGGCGGCGGCGGGCGGTCAGCGGCGCGGCGAAACGGGGCGGCCGAGGTCGGCGAGCGTCGGCGCGGGGGCGGGCTTCTGCAGGCTGCGGACGTGGGCGACGAGGGCGACGACGGCGGAATCCGGCAGGGCTTCGTGGCCGGGCATCGGGGTGCCGGGCAGGCCGAACTTGATGATGCGGGCGGCGGCGAGGTCGCGTTCCGCGGCCGGAGTCGCGGCGAGGCGGCGCCAGCCGGGGGCCGGCCAGTCGGGCGGAGGCAAAGCGAGGCGCGCGGCGACGGGGCCGTCGCCGCGGCCGGTGGGTCCGTGGCAGGGGGCGCAGGTGCGGGCGAAGAGGCGGTGGGTTTCCGTGGCCGAGAGCGAGACGGTGGGCGCGGCGGGAGTGGACGGGGCGACGGCGGCGGCAACGGGCGAACGGGATGCGGTCGACGGGGAGGGCGCGGCAGGCGGCGGGAACGGGACGGCGGGTTGCCAGCGGGCGATGAAGGCGTCGCGTTCCCCGCGGGCGGAGGCGCCGAGCGAGGCGAGGTAGGCGACGAGGGCATCGCCGCGTTCGTCGCCGGGCGCAAAGAGGTGGGCGTAGGTCGGCATGCGCGAACCGGGCGCAAGGTCGCGCGGGGCGAGGAGGTGGAGGCGGTGCCACTCGGCGGAGCGGCGGAGGCCGACGTTGGCGAGGTCGGGGCCTTGGCGGCGGTTGCCGAGGAGCGGCGGCGGCGCGGCGAGGACGGCTTCGAGGGTGGCGGCGGGGCCCCAGCGCTCGAGGTCGGCGGCGACGCGGGGCCGGACGTATTGGGAATGGCAATGCAGGCAGCCCTCCGCGATGTAGACCTCGCGGCCGCGGGCGATCGCGGCGCCGGGGTCGGCGGCGGCGGCGGCGGCGGGCAGCAAGGGCGCGGCGAGGAGGAAGACGAGCAAGGCGGGCGCGAGCGCGGAGGGCAGGGAACGCGCGGAGCCGTGGCGACGCCAGGGGAGGGGGGCGCCGTGAGCGGGGGCGGCCGCGACGACGAAGGCGTTGGGAATCCGGGCGAGGTCCTGCGCCATGCCGATGCCGAGGGCGGAGCCGATCCAGCCGGCGACCGCGAACACGGCGCCGGCGAGCCACGGACGCGCGGCGTGGGCCGGATAGTGGACGAGCACCACGGAGTAGACGGAGACGCCGGCGGTGTAGAGGATGGCGGCGAGGGCGGGGAAGGGGAGCGTGCCGTTGAGGGCAAGGCAGGCGGCGGCCAACGCGGCGAACGCGACGACGAGCGTGCGCGCGCGGGCGCCCCGATCGAGGACGAGGCCGACGAGCACGGCGGCGCCGAGGTGCGTGGCGGAGTTGCCGTAGAGCGTCCACGCGCCGGCCCAGGTCGCGGCCCGGAGATGGTCCGTGTGCTGGATGATGTAGAAGGCGGCGGAGTCCATCCACACGAGCGCGGCGAGCAAAACCACCCAGCGGGCGGCGCCGAGGCCGGTGGTGTCGGGCGTCGGCGGCGGAGCGGCGAACTGCGGACGCGTGCGCGCGGCGGCAAAGGAAGCGAGCACGGCGACGACCGCGGCGGCGAGCGCCTGGGTGCGCGGCGCGGCGGCGAAGAGGGCGGGGAGATTGCAGGCGGCGTAGGCGAGCCCGGTGCCGAGGCCGGCGCAGAGGCCGAGTCGGCCGGGACCGGCGAGAGCGCGGAGGCTGGAGGCGAGAAACACCGTGAGGGCACCGAGGGAGAGGCCGACGGCGCCGCTGACGGCGAAGAATGAAATGCGATCCCGGGCGAACGGCGCGAGCAGCGCGGCGATGGCGCAGACGCGGAGCGTCCAGGCCAGCAGCGGGGCGGCGTGGGCGGTGCGGAAGACGGCGGCGCCGAGTAAACTGCCGGCGATGCCACCGGCCCCGAGCGCGCCCATCAGCACGCGGAGATCGGAGGGCGAGGCGGCGAGCGGTGCGGCGAGCTCCAGCAGCGCGAACTCGGCGAAGAGCAGGAAATAGAAATAGGTCGCGGCGACCAACGCGGCGGCGGTCAACCAGGGGCGAAGCGGGGCGGCGGAGTTTGCGGCCGGATCAGACATCGTGGGAGTCCTGCTGGCGGAGCAGCCATTGCTGCCCGACGACCAGCGCGAGATCCGTGGCGGTGACGAGCAGCCAAGGCGGGGAAAGCTGGTGCGTCGCGACGGCGACGCCGGTGAAGAGGCCGGCGGCGAGCCGGAAGACCGTGGTGGAGGCGAAGACCTCGCGGAGGCGTTCGGACCCGCCGCGGAGGAGCGCGATCAGGTAGGAGGCGCCGACGGCGGCGACGAACGCGCCGACGAAGCGGACGTAGACGAGCGCGGCCTCGGCCGGAGGCGGGACGAACATGAGCCGCAGCGTGACGACCGGATCGAACACGAGGCCGAGGCCGGTGAGAAAATCCATCGCGCCGGCGAAAAGGGCGACGGGGCGCGCGACACGCATCCAGTGAAGGGGGTTCATGGCGCGCGAAAATCCAGCCACCAGCGGGCGGCGGCAATCGTCATCATCGCGCCCGCGGCGAGGCGCAGGCCGAGCAGGAGTTGCGTCCAGGTTTCGCTGCGGAACAGGGCGTGGGCGGCGGCGATCTCGTCCCAACCGAGGACGAGCAACGCGGCGACGTGGACGGCGCAGCCGAGTTGCCAGGCCCAGAACGAGGCGCGGGCGACGGGACGGCGGGCGAACTGGGTGAGAATCATGAGGCCGGCGCTGGTGACGAGGCCGGCCATCGCGAGGTGGGAGTGGGCGACGAGGGCGTGGGTGAATTTCCAGCGCTCGGAGAGGCCGGGCAGAAACGCGAGCCAACCGTCGGCGACGAGGAGCGCCCACCAGACGAGCGCGGCGGTTTGCCACGGCCGGGCGGCGGGGTGCCAGTTTCCGGCCCGCCACCAGAGCGCGAGGCCGGGAACCCAGAAAAAGAGCAGGCCGAGGGCGACGATCTGGGCGAGATCGTGGTGCGAGGTGTGGCCGTGCCCGATGAGTGAATACGCGATCCACGAGAGTCCGAGGGCGGGCCAGAACCAGCGGGCGGAGCGAGTGGCGGGGACGCCCAGCATCCGCGGGAGGAGGCCGTAGAGGGAGACGAGCGCGAGCGTCGAGCCGAGGAGGGCGGCGCCGGTCGCGCCGCCGCTGTCGGGGTTGACGGGCGGATAGACCGCGCGGCCGGCGGCCCAATGCAGGAGCGGCGGCACGACGACGAGGCCGGCGAGCACGCCGACGCGCAGCAGGCGGCCGGTGCGGTCGAGGTCGGGCCAGCGCCAGACGGTGTGCGCGCCGAGAAAGGACCAGAGCGCGACCATCGCGAGCGGCAGGACCGGACGCGCCCAGCCGTGCCAGTCGAGAAAGAGTTTGCCGCTGGAGACGCCGCCGAGCCACGACAGGCCGCCGAGCGCGAGGGCGAGGGACCAGAGCCCGAGCACGAGCTGCGCGTGGCCCCGGACCTGCGGGTGACGGAAGTCGAGGCACCAGGCGAGCAGCGCGCCGGCGAGCGGGAGGGCGCACCAGCCGTAGAGCTGCCAGTTGAGATGGAGCGGCATCCAGCGGCCGTAGGTGAGCGGGGCGAGGGTATCGCCGAGAGCGGGCCAGAGGAGCGAGGCGGCGAGCCAGAGGCCGACGGTGTTGGCGGCGAGGAGCCAGGCGAGGCTGTGGCGGGCGACGGTGCGCGCGACGGCGGCGCGGGCGGTGTCGGCTGCGGTGTGCGAGGCGTGGGGCGCGGCGGCGGTGCCGGCGGAGGCGATCGCCGGGCGCGCCGGCGCGGCCGCGATTTCGGCGCGGAGCGGCAGCGGCGGCGTGGCGGCGGCGGGCCTGGGCGGGCTCCGGGCGGGGGCCGGCGGTTCAGGTTTCGCCGAGCTGGCCGTCGCGCACGCGCACGATGCGGTGGCAGGCTTCGGCGAAGCGGCGCTCGTGGGTGGCGATGAGCACGGCGATCTTTTCCTGCTCGGCGAGCTCCTTGAGCAGGGCGAAGACGGTCTCGCCGGTGCGTTCGTCGAGGGAGCCGGTGGGCTCGTCGGCGAGGAGGAGGCGCGGGGAGTTGACGAGGGCGCGGCAGATGGCGGTGCGCTGGCGTTCGCCGCCGGAGATATCCTGGATGCGGTGATCGAGCCGGTGGCCGATGCCGACGCGGTCGGCAAGAGCGCGGACGCGGGCGGCGGTCTCGGCCGGCGGGCGGCCGATGGCGAGCGCGGGGATGCGGAGGTTTTCCTCGACGGTCAGGTCGGGAATCAGGTTGTGGAGCTGGAAAACGAAACCGAGGTGGCGGCGACGGAG
>JBILLY010000218.1:0-7233 GCA_044375835.1 Opitutaceae bacterium | reverse complement strand
CGGACTGGGCGGGGGCGTCAGGCGGAGACGGCGGACGACGCGGCGCGGCGGCGCCGGCGGTGATGGACGACGACGGCGACGAGCATGGCCGCGATGCCGCCGAGAGCGTAGGTGGACGGTTCCGGGACCGCGCTGAAGGAGATGCCGTTGATGGTGGCGAGGTCGATGCCGCCGGTGCCGGTGGTGTTGGGGGTGTTGGTCGGGAAGTAGAGGGTGTTGGTGTGGTCGAGCAGGTTGGCGGTGTTGCCGCCGTCGGTGACGTCGTTGCCGAAGAGGGAGTAGCCGTAGATGGTGGTGCCGGGCGCGATGCCGAGCTGGGCCATGGTGAACATGATGCCGCCGATGCCCTGGGAGCCGGTCTCGTTCTGGGCGGTGCTGGTGGTGAGGTTGTCGCCGGTGTTGTAGCGGAAGAGATGATACCCGAAGCTCGAAGGGAGATCGGCGGAGGTGGGGTTGGTGGCGCCCCAGGCGGAGGAGGCGGAGGGGCCGACGAGGGTGCTGTAGGCGGTGGGGACGTTGTTGATCGAGTCCCAGCCGGTGATGACGGCGATCTTGAAGAGGTCGTGGGCGCCGGCGGCGCCGCGCTCGAAGACGGCGAAGACCTGCGAGGCGCTGGCGACCATGCCGCCGTTGAACACGAAATCGAGGCGCTCGATGTTGCCGTCCTGCGCGGTGTAGGTCGGAGTGCCGTTGGCGAAGGTGTTGTCGGAGCCGCTGGCGATGTTGTTCTGCAACATCAGCGAGCTGTAGGTGGTTGAATAGGAACCGAGCTGGGCGCCGGGGTTGGCGGTGCTGTCGCGATACCAGACGGAGGACTGGTTGGGCGCGGGCCCGGTGGTGTTGCGGCGGACGAAGGCCTGGTCGGCGAGCCCGGTGGCGGCGTAGGTGTTGCCGCCGGCGGTGAAGGTGCTGATCGAGATCCGCGTGTTGTCGAAATTGACCGCCGGGGTGTCGTGGCTGCTGGTGGTGCCGGCGACGACGCTGGTGGTCAGCGCGGTGATCGCGGTCTGCGCGAACGCGGCGGGGCCGGCGAGCGCGGCGGCGGCGAAGACGAGGAGACGGCGGAATCGGGGCATGGCGGAGGCTTAGGGCGTGACAGGCAAGGTGGAGGCGACTCTGCTGGGGTCCACTTTTTTTATCCGGCGTAATACTACGGGGTCTCATTGGCATTCATGCGTAGCATCATCGTTCAGGCGTGGGAACGGCTGCGGTCCTGGTGGGGCGCGCGCACGGAGTCGCAGCGCGACCAATGGCGGATCGCGGTCGTCGTGCTGGTGCTGATCCCGGTCGGCGCGGCGGTGTATCGTTTCGGCCGCCCGGTGCTGCACCGTTGGCAGCGGGACCAGGCGTTGGACGAGGCGCGGGAACTGGCGGCGAAGAAGGACTACCGGGCGGCGCTGGTGGCGCTGCATCGGGCGGTGGCGAAGAGCCCGCCGGACGTGCAGACGTGGAAGCAGGTGGCGGATTTTCTGGGGGAGATAGGATCGCCGGAGGTGCTGGTGGCGCGGAAAAACCTGGTGTGGCTGGCGCCGGACGATCTGTCGCTGCGGCTGGGATTTGTGCTGGATGCGCTGCGCTTCGGCGACGTGGCGGGGGCGCGGGAGGCGGTGAGCGGGGTGCGCGAGGGAGCCAGGGAGGAAGTGGACTTTTTCCGCATGGCGGCGGCGCTGGCGTATGCGACCGGGCGGACGGAGGAGTTTGAACGGAGCCTGACGGAACTATTGGCGCGGGCGCCGGCGGACCGCGAGGCGGCGCTGGATCTGGCGACGCTGCGGCTGTGGGGCGCCGACGCGGGGCGGGCGGAGGCGGCGCGGGCGAGTCTGACGGAGCTGCTGGCGTATCCGGACGTGCGGGTGCGGGCGGCGGTGGAGTTGTTGAAACACGTGGCGCGGACGGGCACGCGGGCGGACGCGAACGCGCTGGTGGCGGAGCTGCACCGGCGGTGGTTCGGGCAGCCGCCGCCGCCCCTGGCGGAGACGGCGCAGCGGGCCTTGACCGAGCCGCCGGGCTGGGTGCCGGTGGTGGAGGCGATGAAGCGCGACGCGGAGGAGGCGGCCCATGAGGCGGCGGTGCTGGCGCGGTGGCTGGCGGCGATCGGCCAGCCGCGGGAAGCGGCGCTGTGGCTGGACGGGCTGGCGGACCGGGTGCGGCGGTCGCGGCTGGTCGGCGCGGCGCGCCTCGAGCTGGCGCTCGGGCTCGACGACGCGGAGCGGCTGCGGCCGCTGCTGCTCGACGGGGCCTGGGGCCGGGCGCGCAGCGACACGATCGACCTGGCGTTTGCGGCGCGCTGGCAGCGGCGGGCCGGCCGGGCGGCCAACGCGGCGGCGACGTGGGCGGACGCGGTGGCGTCGGCGGGCGAGTCGCTGCCGGGCCTGCGGGTGCTGGCGCGGGTGGCGACGGCCTGGGGCGACGCGGAGGGCGCGGAGGCGGCGATGCAGGCGGTGACGCGACGGTTTCCGGCGGAGCGCTGGGCGTGGGAGGCGCTGCGCATCGCGTATTCGCGTCGGCAGGACACGTTGAAGCTGCATGCGCTTTACGACCGGTGGGTGGCGTCGCCGCTGGCCACGCGCACGATCGAGCAGGACTGGGTCTATCTCGCCGCCTTGGCGGGGCAGACCTCGGCGGCGGTGCACGCGCGGGCGCAGGCGCTGCGGGACGCGTCGCCCTTCGACCCGGTGGCGGTGCTGGGGCACGCTCTCTCGCTGCGGGCGCAGAAACGGACGCTGGAGGCCTTTGTGGCGATCGACGGATTGGTGGGGGCGGAGCGCGAGACGCAGCGGGCGCGGCTGTGGCGCGGGATCCTCCTGCACGAATTGGGCCGCAAGGCCGAGGCGCGGCAGACGCTGGGCGGGGTGGAAACGGCGCGCCTGCTGCCCGAGGAACTGCGGGCGGGGCAGGAGGCGTTTGCGCAGACGGCGCCGGCGAAGGCGGCGCCGGAGAAACCGTGAAGCCGGATTCCGGCGCCCACGGGACCGGGCCGGCGGGCGGGGCGCGTTGGATCCTGGCGGCGGCGACCGCGCCGTGGCTGGCCGCGGCGTGGTATTTGGTGGGCATGTGGGGGCACGAACCGGAGCGCTACTACGGCTTCGCGGTGCTGCCGCTGGCGGCGTATCTGTTGTTCCTGCGTTGGGAAACGGTCCCGGCGGCGCGGCCGCCCGGCGGGGCCGCGGGGCGCGCGGGCTGGTTGGCGGCGGCGGTCGCGGGGGCGCTCGCGGCGGGGGCGGCGGGGTGGTTGCTGACGGCGAGTCCGCTCTGGACGGCGGCGGGTTGGCTGGCGTTGGCCGGGGCGGCGGCGACGACGGCGGGGCTGCTGGGGCGGGCGGGCGGCTGGCCGTGGGTGCGGCATGCGCTGTGGCCGCTGGGGTTTGCGTTCACGGCGTTGCCGTGGCCGACGATGATCGCGGGGCCGGTGACGGCGTGGTTGCGCGGGGCGAATGCGAGCTTGGCCGCGGACATCGTATCCGCGTTGGGGCACCCGGCCGTGGCACGCGGGACGTTGATCGAAACGGCGGGCGGTTGGGCGGGGGTGGAGGACGCGTGTTCGGGAGTGACGGCGCTGCAGACGGCGCTGATGCTGGCGGTGTTTTTCGGGGAACTGCGGGGACTCAACCGGGCCGGCCGACTGGCGGTGCTCGGCGGGGCGGTGGTCCTGGCGCTGGGGATCAACCTGCTGCGGGCCGCGTGGCTGGTGTGGCTGACGGCCGAGGGCGGGCCGAAGGCATTGGCGGCAGTGCACGATGCGGCGGGATTCACGGAGCTGGGTGCCGCGATCGTGGCGGTGAGCGCGTGGTCCCTGTGGGTCGGGCGCGCGGAGGCGCCCGCGGCCCCCGGCGCGCCGGCGACGATGGGGCTCGGGGCGGAGTTTTCGCGGGGAGCGGCGGTGGCGGTGCTCGCGATCTTGGGACTGGCCGTGACGGGGGGCGGGGTGTGGTTTCGGGCCGGGGCCGCGGCGGCCGGGGAGCCGGAGGTGGAGTGGGATCTCGCGGCGCCGACGGCCGCGTGGCGCGAGGTGGCGCTGGCGGCCGGAGTGCGGGAAATGTTGCGCTGCGACACGGCGCTGCAACTGGCGATGCGCGACGGGGACTCGGGACGCGAATGGGTCGTGCTGCACCTGCGCTGGCGGGGCGATCCGGTGCTGCGCTACGGCGTGGCCCTGCACCGCCCGGAGTATTGCCTGCCGAACGCCGGCGCGGGGCTGGACGCACGATTGCCGTCGGCCACGACGACGGTGGCGGGAGAAACGCTCGAGTGGCAGCGGGCGCGATTTGTGACCGGCGGGCAGACTTTCCATACGTTCACGTGCATCTGGGACCCGGTGCTGCGCCGGACGGTGGAGGCGGACTCGCTGGCGGCGTTGGCGTTGGTGCCGCAGCGGCTGGCGCAGGTGAGAGTCGGGCGCACGGACTACAAGATGGAGCGGATCACCATCGCGGTGAACGAGTGCCGCGACGACGCGGAGGCACTGGCGGTGATGGCGGCGATGGCGCCGCGTCTCCTGCGCAAACGCCCGGAGTGAAGCGGGCGCGGCGGCGGCGCGCGTCAGCCGGGAAACAGCTCCGCGGTGCGGCGGGCGCGGTAGGCGAAGACGTGGGCGAGTTTGCGGGCGATCCAGAGGGCGTCGACCGCGCCGCCGATCGGGCCCCAGCCGGGATCGTAGGTGATGCGGTCGGTCATGTGCACGCCGCGGCCATCGGGCGCCGGCGAGAAAATGTGCTCGTGGTGCCAAAGCCGATACGGGCCGATGCGCTGTTCGTCGACGAAGTAGGCGCCCTCGCGCACGTGGGTGATCTCGGTGAGCCAGCGGGTGGTGACGCCGGGAAGCACGCCGATGCGATACTCGATCATCTGGCCGGCATACATGCGCGGGGCGACGTCGCCGACGATGCGGAAGGTGAGGTCGGGCGGCGTGAGGGCGTCGAGGTTGCGCGGCGTGGCGAAGAACTCCCAGACGGCGGCGGGCGCGGCGGGAATGAATTGTTCGCGGTGGAGTCGGCGGATCACAGCCATGGAACGGGCCGCGCGGGGCGGCGGATGCCGGCGACCGGTCGTCAGTCCGGCGGCGGGCCGCGGGTCGCGACGGCGGCGAGAGCGGCGGCGATGGCGTCCGGCTCGCCGCGGTCGGCGGCAACTTCGAGGCCGCGGCCGAGGTCGGCGAGGGCCGGATCGGCGGCGAGCAGGGCGGAGGACCGGAGACGATGCGCGAGGCGCGCGACGGCGGCGGGGTCGCCCGCGGCGTGGGCCGAGCGGAGCTCGGCGACGAGCGCGGTGAAGTCGGTGCGGAGCGTCGCGCGGGTGCGGGCGGCGAGGGCGGGGGCGCGCAGGCGCTCGAAAATGCTCGCCGCCGAACCGGGGTCGGCGGGGTCGCCGGGGCCGAGGGCGGCGGCCAGGGCGGCGAGCGCGACGGGTTTTTCCAGGTAGGCGTCGATCCCGGCGGCGCGGGCCGCGGCGTGGGCGGCGGGCAGCAGCTCGGCGGAGCAGGCGACGAGGCGCGGGCGGTGCGGGAGGGCGGCGAGGGCGCGGGCGACGCCGATGCCGTCGAGGCCGGGGAGGTTGAGGTCGAGGATGGCGGCGTCGAAGCGCGCCTCGGCCGCGGCGGCGAGGGCGGAGGGGCCGTCGGCGGCGACGACGGCGCGGTGGCCGAGGGCGGCGAGCGCTTCGACGAGAAATTCGCGGGCGGGGGCGTTGTCCTCGGCGACGAGCACGAGGAGTCCGCAGGCGGGTGCGGCGGGTGCGGCGGCGACGGGCGCGGGTGCGGTGGCCGAGGCGGCGGGCGCGAGCGGGAAGGCGAGGCGGACGGTGAACACGGCGCCACCGCCGGGGGCGTTGGCGGCCGCGGCGGTGCCGTCCATGAGCTCGCAGAGCCGGCGGACGAGGGCGAGGCCGACGCCGGTGCCTTCGCGGGAAAACGTGGCGCCGGAATCGAGGCGGGTGAAGAGGGTGAAGAGGCGTGCGATTTTGTCGGGCGGGAGGCCGGGGCCGGTGTCGGCGACCTCGAACGCGAGGCGTGCGAGAAGCGGAGCGCCGAGAGTCGGGAGCGGGGAGTCGGAAACCGAGCGGCCGGTGTCGGGGGTGATGCGGAACGTGACGGTGCCGGCGGGGGTGAATTTGACGGCGTTGTGGAGGAGGTTGCCGAGGATCTGGCGCAGGCGGGCTTCGTCGCCGACGAGGGCATCGGGCAAGGCGGGATCGAGCTCGAGGACGAGCGCGAGGCCCTTGGCGGCGGCGACGGGACCGTGGGCCTCCTCGAGGGAGGCGACCAGGGCGCGGAGGGAAAACGGGGCGGGGTGGAGGCGGAGCCGGCCCGCCTCGACGGTGCCGAGGTCGAGCAGATCGGACACGAGGCGGAGCAGGTGCCGGCCCTGGGTTTCGATGGCGGCGGTGTGGCGGTGGGCGGCGCCGGTCGCGGGAGATTCGCGCCGCAGCAGTTCGGTGCGGCCGAGGATCGTCTGGAGCGGGGTGCGCATCTCGTGGCTGAGAAACGCGAGGAACTCCGTCTTGGCCTTGTCCGCGCTCTGGGCGCGCTCGACGGCGAGGTGTTGGGCGTTCTCCAGGGTTTGGCGGAGCGCGAGCACGAATCCGATGGCGCAGAACGCCGCGAGCGCGCCGCTGAGCGCCAGCCCGGCGCGCCGCGCGTGCTGCCGCTGCAGCGCCCACAGCGCGCCGGGGTATTCGAGCCGGAGCCAGGCCGCCGGCGAATCGAAGGGCGCGGCACGGAGCGGCACCAGCACGGCGGTCAGGCCGTCGTCGGCGCCCGTCAGATCCGCCGGCAGCACGAAACTGCGCGCGCGGGTGAAGCCGGCTTTCTCCGCGGGGGTGGCCGCGCGCGTCTCGCCGAACGCCGCCCGCGAGTCGGTGCCGAACGCGAGCACCTGGATCCGGTCTCCGCGCGGCTGCCAGATCGCGGCGTCGCGCAGCAGCACATCGGTGTCCCGCAGGCGCTGCAGGTGCGACCGGACCAGGCGCGCCACGGCGGAATCCGCCGATACCGTTTCCAGCGCGGCGGCGGGTGCGCCCTGCAACTTCGCGGCGGCGGCGGTGGCCTGCCGGCGCAACCGGCCGGCTTGCGCCTCCGCCTCGTTCTCCACGTGGAGTCGCGTCGCCACGGGGCCCGCGACCACCGCGAGAAACAGCCCGAGGGCGCACAGCAGCGTGAAACGCGTGCGCGCGGCCGGGAGCGCGAGGCAGGCGAGGCCGAGCCCCGCGACGGTCAGCCAGGGCGGCAATGCCGCGCCC
>JBILLY010000217.1:0-7244 GCA_044375835.1 Opitutaceae bacterium | reverse complement strand
CGGCGACGGCGCTTCCTTCCCGCAGCGCACCGCCGGCATCGCAGCCCGTGGCCACTTGGTCTACGCCGATCTCGGCTGTGCGGCCTGCCACACCCAGCAGGTCCGCCGTCCGGACTTCGGTTCCGACAAAGCCCGCGGCTGGGGTGACCGCCAGAGCGTAGCTCGCGACTACATCCACCAAGCCCGGCCGCAGTTGGGCGCAACCCGCTTCGGTCCCGATCTCACCAACCTCGCCGCCCGCAAGCCCGAGGCGCCTTCCGCCGAAAAACTGACCGCCCTCCTCTACAAGGGCGGTGCCACGCACCCGGCCTATGCGTTTCTGTTCGAGACCCGCAAGATCGCCGGCGAGCGCTCGGCGCTTGCGCTCCCCGCGAGTCTTACCGGCCAGCTCCCCGCCGGCACCGAAGTGGTTCCGACCGAGCGGGCCGTTTCCCTCGTCGCCTATCTCCAGAGCTTGAAGACCAGCTACGACTATCCCGAAGCCCGCCCGTTCGAGCGGCCGAAGCAGGAGGCCAAGAAATGAGCGCACCGTCCTCCCAGGATCCCCGGATTGACCAGGCTGCGGCGACCGACGAAAGCCTGCTCGCGGTCCACGAAAAGATGCTCGGCAAGCAGCCCGACGAGAAGGCCCGCTACAAGCTGCTCCCGCTGAACCTGCTCTTCCTCTTCAGCGGCCTGATCTTCTTCGGCGGCACCTACCTTGGGCGCTTCTCGGGGTATTTCCACCCGGCGGTTTTCAACGAATATGCCTTGCCGCCGAAACCCGGCGCCGCCGCGGCCGCAGCGCCCGTTGATCCGCTCGTGCTCGGCAAGAAGCTCTACGAAACCCCCGGCGCCTGCGTGACCTGCCATCAGGCGAACGGCATGGGCCTGCCCGGCGCTTTTCCTCCGCTTGCGAAGTCGGAATGGGTCACCGGTTCCGAGGAGCGCCTCGTGCGCATCCTCCTTCACGGTTTGCAGGGGCCGATCAAGGTTGCCGGCGTCGACTACAACGGCTTGATGCCCGCGTTCGGCAAAGTTCCCGGTTCCGGATTCAACTGGACCGACGACAAGATCGCCGCGGTGGCCACCTACATTCGTCAGGAATGGGGCAATCAGGCGCCGGCAGTCTCGACCGAAAAGGTTGCCGCCATCCGCACCAAGGAAGGCGACCACAAGCCGTGGCTCGCGGTCGACCTCGAGAAGCTGCCCTGAGCACGGATTCGCTTCCGCCTCTTTCCCGAAGCCGCGACGCCCGTCGCGGCTTTTTTCTTCCTGCCGGCTCTTGACCGGCGTGCGCCGCGCCGACGGCCACGAGCGATCGGCCCGCCTCCCGCGGTCGAGGGCCGACTTCGCTCCCGTCACCGTCACCCGATCGGCGGGATCGCGACTTCCGCCGTCGGCCCGCAGCCGGGCACGCCGACGATGCTTACCCGGCACTTCGTCGTGAGGGTTGGGGCGGTGCGCGCGCCGGGCTCAACTGCTCTGGCGGCGCAGGGGTCCGGCTGCGGATGCGCGGCGTCCCCCATCGTGCAGTCGGCCGCAATCCGCACGCGGCCGGCTTCGCCGCGGCGTCCTGACCTCGGGCGCCCTCAGTCGCCGAGCTTGCGCCCGGGCACGAGGTAGTTCTGCACGTAGTCGCGCACCGCGTCCGGCAGGTCCGTCATGGGCCGCGAGTAGCCGCTGGCGCGCAGTTTGCCGACATCGGCCCGCGTGAAGTATTGGTATTTTCCGCGCAGCACTTCGGGCATCTCGATGAAGTCGATCTGCGCCGGTTTGCCCAGCGCGGCAAAGATCGCGCGCGTGAGTGTGAGCCAGGTGTTCGCTTCGCCGCTGCCGAGGTTGAAGAGGCCGCCCGCCTTCCGGCCCGACTCGTGCTCGGCAAAGTGGATCGTCATCTCGACGGCGTCCTTCACGTAGAGGAAGTCGCGCATCTGCTCGCCGTCCTTGAACTCGGGCTTGTGGCTCTTGAAAAGCTGCACGCGGCCGGTCGCGAGGATCTGCTGGTAGGCCTTGTTCACCAGCGAACGCATGTCGCCCTTGTGGTCCTCGTTCGGGCCGAAGACGTTGAAATACTTCACGCCCACAATCTCGCGCAGCCAGCCTTCGCGCTGGGCGTGCAGATCGAAGAGATGCTTCGAATAACCATACATGTTGAGCGGCCGCAGGCGGTGGATCGCCTCGTCCTGGTCGTCCATGCCCTGCGCGCCGTCGCCGTAGGTAGCAGCCGACGAAGCGTAAATGAAACGGCTCTCGTGGGCCAACGCCCAGGCCGCGAGCTCCTTGGTGAAGGCGTAGTTGTTGTCCGCCAGGTAGCTCGCGTTTTTCTCGGTCGTGGCCGAACAGGCGCCGAGGTGAAACACCGCGGAAAAGCGGCCGAACTTATCCGCCGCCGTGCGCAGTCCCGCGCGGAATGCATCCGCCTCGATGTAGTCGGCGAAGCGCAGCGGCGTGAGATTCTTCCACTTCTCGTCCTGCCCGAGCAGATCGGTCACCACGATGTCGCTGCGGCCGCGCTGATTGAGCGCCCAGATCAGCGCGCTGCCTATGAAACCGGCGCCGCCGGTAACGAGGATTTTTCCGTCGGGTAAGCTCATGCGTCTTGCGAGAGTTCGACCGAGCGGGCGGTTGCGGTGAGCACGGTTTCCTTGATCACGCCGCGGAAGTCGCGCGCCTTCATCCGTTGCAGTCCGGCGAAGGTGGTGCCGTTGGGCGACGTGACCTGGTCGCGCAGCGTCTCCGGCTCCGTGCCGGTGCGGGCCATAAGGCGGGCGGAACCAAGGACGGTCTCCATGGCAAGTTTCCAGGCGATGTCGCGCGGCAAGCCCGCGGCTTCGCCGGCGTCGCGGAGCGCGGCGGTGAACTCGAACACGTAGGCCGGTCCGCTGCCGCTGAGGCCGGTGACGGCGTCGAGTTGCGTTTCCTCGATTTCGACGACCTGACCCATGGCGCCGAGGATCGCGCCGACGAGCGCACGGTCGGTGGGGGAAAGCGCGCTGTGCGCGCACCAGGCCGTGACGCCGGCGCCGATCTGGCCGGGCGTGTTGGGCATCGAGCGCACCAGCGCGCGGGCGCGGGGAAACACCGCTGCGAGCGTGGCGAGGCGTTTGCCCGCGAGGATGGAGAGCACGAGTTTGCCGGCGGCGAGATCGGCGAGGCGCTGGTCGAGGCCGGCCAGTTGCTGCGGCTTGCATGCCAGCACGATCGTATCCGCCCCGCCGAGCAGGGCCGCGAGGTCGGTCGTCGCGGTCACGCCGGTGCGCTCCGCGAGGCGGCGTGCGGTGTCGTCACCGCCGTCGGTGCAGGCTAGGTCGGCGGGGGGCGCGACGTTTTGGGCCAGCAGGCCGTCGATGATGGCGGAGGCCATGCGGCCGGCGCCGAGAAATGCGATCTTGGGCATGGAAAGGAAGGAGGGAGGCGGACCGCGGGGCATTTTCGCGCCTGCACCCGCGCGGTCGGCGGGCGGAGGGGGGCGAGCGGTCTCAATCCTCGAACGCGCGTTTCACTTTGCGCTCGACGGGATGCATGAGGATCGCGGTGGCGCCGCCGCCCGGCGTATCCGTCATGGTGACTTCGCCGCCGAGGTTGCGCAGGGCGTGGCGGGCGACGGTGAGACCCATGCCGACGCCGACGGTGTTCTTCGTGCTGACAAAAGGCTCGAACATCTTGTCGCGGATGTCGGCGTCGAGGCCGTGGCCGTGGTCGGAGACGCGCACTTCGACAATTTTGCCGTCCTCGCCCTTTTCGACGAGGCGGGTGTGGAGCGAGATCGGACGCGGATCGGTGGGCTTGTTGTCGTAGGCTTCCCACGCGTTGATCAGCACCTTGGCGAGCACCTCTTCGACGATCTCGTAGTTGGTGTCGACGAGCAGGTCGCCGAGCGGGTTGTCGATCGTCACGGGCGCGGCGAGGCGGTAGTCTTCGTGGAAACGCGCGATGCCGCCCTCGAGGAGTTTCTGCACGCCCGCTTTGATCAGCGGCGGGCGCGATTTCACGACGAGGGTGCTGAGTTGCTTGATGATCGAGACGATGCGCTGCACGGCGTCCTCGACGTGTTGCGCGTTCTTTTTCACCTGCTCGGGCTTGTCGTAGTAGGCTTTGACCAAGTCGAGGTAGCCGATGACGACGCCGAGGAGGTTGTTGAGATTGTGGGCGATGCCCTGGGTGACGGCGCCGATCGTGGCGGCCTTGCGCGATTCCTCGAGCCGGCGGGTGAGGTCGACGAGCTGGCGGTTGATCTGCACGAAGCGCAGCTGCGTCTGCACGCGGGCGAGCGTCTCGTCGAGGTCGATGGGTTTGGTGATGTAGTCCACCGCGCCGACGCTGAGGCCCTCGAGTTTGCTCTCTTTGGTGGTGCGGGCGGTGATGAAAATGATCGGGATGCCGCGGGTGGTCTCGTCGGCCTGCAGGCGTTGGCAGACCTCGATGCCGTCCATGTCGGGCATCATCACGTCGAGGAGGATGAGGTCGGGGCGGTCTTTTTTGACCGATTCGAGCGCCTCGAGCCCGTTGTAGGCGGCGATGATCCGGATGCCCTCGCGTTCGAGCTTACGTTTCAGCAGCTGGACGTTGATGGGTTGGTCATCGACGACCAAGATCGAGGGGGCGGCCATGTGCCGGAGACAAAAAGGAATCCGCCGGTCCGGCGCAAGCTACCGTGCGGCGCGGAGCCTGAAGGCCTTGACCGTATTGTGCATGAGCATCGCCACGGTCATGGGGCCGACACCGCCGGGCACGGGGGTGATCTTCGCGCAGAGCGGGGCGACGGTGTCGAAGTGCACGTCGCCGACGAGGCGGTAGCCGGTTTTCTTGGACGGGTCCGCCACGCGGTTGATGCCGACGTCGATCACGACGGCGCCGGGCTTGACCATGCCGGCGGTGACAAACTCGGGGCGCCCGATCGCGGCGATGAGCACGTCGGCCTGGCAGGTGAGCGCGGGCAGGTCGGTGGTCGCGGAGTGGCAGATGGTCACGGTGCCGTTGGCGCCGGCTTTCTTCTGGAGCGCGAGGAGGGCGACCGGTTTGCCGACGATGAGGGAACGGCCGAGGACGACGACGTGTTTGCCTTTCAGGTCGGTGCCGCTGCGGGCGAGCAGTTCCATGATGCCGGCGGGCGTGCAGGCGACGAAGCCCGTGTCGTCTTCCTGGGCGACTTTGCCGAGGTTGAGGGTGTTGAAGCCATCGACGTCCTTTTCCGGAGCGACACGGCGGAAGACCGCGACCTCGTCGATGTGCTTGGGCAGCGGGGACTGGACCAGAATGCCGTCGACGGCGGGATCGGCGTTGAGGTCGTCGAGCAGGGCGAAAAGTTCGGCCTGCGAGATCGTGACCGGGGGCAGAATGATGCGGCTGGTGACGCCGATTTCGGCCGCGGTCTTTTCCTTTTTGCGCACGTAGGAGACCGAGGCGGGGTCGTCGCCCACGCGCACGAGGGCGATGCAGGGCTTGCGGCCGGGGAGGGCGGCGACTTCGGCTTTGAGTTCGGCGACGAGGGAGGCGGCGATCTGGTTTCCGTCGATCAGGGTCATGCGGCGGGAGGCGAGGAAGGGTGGTGCGGGGCGGCGGGCGCGCGGGGCTCAGCGCAGTTGCAGCGTCTCGATGGCGATCACGATGTCTTTGGCGTCGGGGGCGTTGCGGGCGGTGCCGAAGACCACGACCTGGCGGTCGACGTATTTCTCGATCTGCTCGGTGAGGAGCAGCTTCGAGATGTCGAGGTAGGCGTAGCGTTTGCCGGCGTCGTCCTCGAGGGCGTAGTCGAAGGGGCGGCGCGGCGTGAAGGGGCGGCGGGTGGAGACGAATTTCCCGGCGAACTGGCGCGGGAGGGTGGTGCTGCCGCCGTCGCCGAGGTTGACCATCGGGGCGGCTTGGCCGGGCGTGCCGACGCCGTAGACGGACGGCGCCACGGGCGACGGGGCGATCGGTGCCGGCGCGGGTTTGGGCGCGGCGGGGGTCGTGGCGATCGTCGGCAGGTGGCCGGGGGCGTTGCCGACGTGGATGTAGCCGGTGAGCGACTTCTGGAGGCTGATCTGCGTCCACTTTCCGCGCAGGCCGGTGATCTCGATCTTGTCGCCGGCGGCGGCGAGCGCGAGGACGCCCGCGTCGGCCTTGGGCGCGAGGCGGATGGCGGCGCCGGGTTTCACATCGAGGCTCTTGGCGAGGTCTTTGTTTTCGACGTAGCCCTCGAAGGGGCCGGGCAGCTCGACCGCGAGCCAACCTGCGGGCGTGGTGGCGACGGCGCCCGGCGCGGCGACGGGCACGGTGCCGGCCTTGAGAAACGTGATCGCGGGCGAGGCCGCGTCGGGTTTGGCGTGCACGGCGGTCGTGGTCGCGACCGGCGCGGCGACGAGCGCGGCCGAGAGGTGCAGGGCGAGCAGCGTGGCGGAGAGGAGCTTAGTCTTCATCGACGGAAGAGGAGGAATGGGCGGGGGCCGGAGAGGCGTAGGCTTCGTGGGCGGCGCGCGGCGTGCGCGGGTTTTTGAACAGGGACTCGATCTGCTTGGTAGAAAGGACCACTCCCCCACGCAACGGGATTCCCTTCAGCTGGAGCGCCCCGATCTGGTAGCGGCGGAGGCGTTTCACGTCGAAGCCGAGCGTCGTGAACAGCAGCCGGATTTCGCGCTTCTTGCCGTGGTGCATGTGGACGTCGAGGTCGGTCGCGGCGTGCGATGCGTCGGCGTTGATCAACGCGGCGCGCTCGACCTTGAGGCGCTCGCCTTCGAGGGAGACGCCGCGGATGAGCTGCGGGAGGCGGGCGGACGGAAACGGTTTTTTCAACATGACATGGTAGCGTTTCACCACGGTGTTGGAGGGGTGCATGAGCCGGTGGGCGAGATCGCCGTCGGTCGTGAGGATGACGAGGCCTTCGCTGTCGAGATCGAGGCGCCCGGCGCAGAAGAAGCGGAACTTGGCGAACTCGCGCGGCAGCAGTTCGAACACGGTGGCGGCGTGGTGCGGGTCGTCGTTGGAGCAGACGAGGCCGCGGGGCTTGTGGACCGCGACGGTGATGCGCGGCTGCGTGCCGGTGCGGACGGACTTGCCGCCGACCGTGACCTTGTCGGTGCCGGGGACGATCTTCCGGCCGAGCGCGGCGGCCTGGCCGTTGACCCACACCTCGCCCTGCGCGATCAGCGCCTCGGCGTCGCGGCGCGAGCAGATGCCGGCGTCGGCGAGGTATTTTTGCAGGCGAATCGGTTCCATCCGGAGAGAGTGAGCGGCGCGAGCGGCGGAATGCGAGCCAACTGTCCGCGGCCATTGACTTCCGTTCC
>JBILLY010000216.1:0-7274 GCA_044375835.1 Opitutaceae bacterium | reverse complement strand
GCGCGGCGGCTGGAAACCTACAAGCCGTTTCTCCACGTCTTCGACGAATCCGGTCGCACACTCATCACGAAAGGCGCCGGCGGCGAATACACCCATCATCGCGGCATCTTCATCGGCTGGATGAAAATCGCCCATCAGGGAAAGACTCTCGACCGTTGGACCATGCAGGGCGGCGAACAGGTCGTGGACGGCACGCCCTCTTGCGCGTCCGACGCCGGCTCCGCCACGGTGACGGCGCAGATCATCTGGCACGACGAAAGCAAGCGCCCGCTGCTGACCGAGCGGCGCGAGCTGATTTTTCGGCCCGGCGCCGCACCCGTTTACTCCGTAATCGACATCACTTCGGAACTCACGGCCGCGCAGGGCGACGTGGTCCTCGACGGCGACCCCGAACACGCCGGCGTGCATTTTCGCGCCGCGGACAAAGTTGATCGCACCAAAGTCACCTACGGTTTCCCCGGCACGGCGATCGACCCGCGCAAAGCCCGCGACCTCGCCTGGGCCGGCATGACGTTTTCCCTCGATGAGCGGGTCTATACCGTCGTGCAGATCGACAACCCCGCCAACCCGCGCGGCACGCGCGCGTCCGCCTATCGCGACTACGCGCGGCTCGGTCTGTTTCCCGCGATCACCCTCAAGGCCGGCGAGCGCGCCGTGCTCCGCTACCGCTTTGTGATCGCGACCGGCCCGCTGCCGGCCGCCGCCGCACTCCAGGACTACGCCAACACCTTCACCGGGCGCGCCGATCCCGTGCCCGCGCTGACCATCCGGCCCGCCGATCAACCCGCGCCGCGTCCCGCGCGCAAAAGCTGACCGCAACGAGCCTCCGTCTTTCCCCATGAAATCGCACCCTGGCTCCCGCCGACAGTTTCTCAAAACCGGTCTCGGCGGCATCCTCGCCGCCTCTGTCGCCCCGCAAGCGGTCGCCGCCGACGTGCTCGGCCCCCGTCCGCCCTCCGCCAAAATCACGCTCGGGTGCATCGGTGTCGGGGCGCATGGCTTCGGCGTGAATCTGAACTCGTTCCTGCAGGAGAAGGAGGAATGCCGCGTCGTCGCCGTGTGCGATGTGTTTGCCAGCCGGCGCAAGAAGGCCCGGGAGCACGTGGACAAGCACTACGCCGCGACGGGCTGCGCCGAGTTTGCCGATTTTCGCGCGCTGCTGGCGCGGCCCGACATCGACGGCGTCGTGATTTCCACGCCCGACCACTGGCACGTCCCCATGGCCAAACTCGCGATCGCGGCCGGCAAGCTCGTGTTCTGCGAAAAGCCCACGCTGACGATTGCGGAGGGCCGCGAACTCGCCGACCTCGTGGCGAGTCGAAAGGCCTTTTTCGCCACCGGCCTGGAGGACCGCGCCGTGATCTACTATCACAAACTCGCCGAGGTCGTGCGCAACGGCGGTATCGGCGATCTCCAGCGCATCACAGTCCAACTGCCCACCAAGCCGGTCTATCCGCGCGAGGAGCCCGCGCCGGTGCCGGACGACCTGAACTACGACCTTTGGTTGGGGCCGGCACCGTTCCGGCCGTATTCGCCGCAGCTCACCCACGCGCAGGTGTGGCGCCAGATTCGCGACTTCTCCGGTGGCTCGCTCACCGATTGGGGCGCCCATCTCATCGACACCGCGCAGGTCGCCAACTTTGCCGAGGCGTCCGGGCCGGTGTCGGTCCGCGGCGCGGGACGAGTGCCGTCCGACTCGCTCAACACCGTCGCCCATACCTACGAACTCACCTACACCTACGCCAACGGCGTCACGCTCGACGTGGCGTCCGGCGGAATCAGCATCCGCCTCGAGGGCTCGACCGGTTGGGTCGGCAACAAGGGTTTTGCGGGGCCGCTGGAGGCGAGCGACATGAATCTGTTTCGCCGCACCTACGATCCCGCGACCAACAAGATCTGGCCGCGCCGTCCGCGCGAGCACCGCGATTTCATCGAGTCGGTCCGCACCGGGCGGGCGCCGATGTATACCGCGGAGGCGCTCCACCGTCTCAGCACCGTGCTCCACATCGGCGCCATCGCGATGGAGTTGGGTCGGCCGCTCTCCTGGAATCCTCAGACCGAAGACTTCGTCGGCGACGCCGCCGCGAGCGCCCTGCGTTCGCGCGCGAGTCGCACGGAGTGGCGGAATTCCTGAGCCACGTTGCTTTGGCGTTCGCCCGCGGACCGGGAACGCACCGTGTCCTCCCCGGTGTCCGCGTGGGCGACGCCGATCGCAGGCACCTGGCGTTTCTTCGCCCTACCGTTTCTCCACGGCGACGGCGCAGGCCTTGTAGCTCGGTTGGCGGGAGTGCGGGTCGAACGCGGGGAAGGTGAGGCGGTTTACCGTCTCGAAGTGCATCGGCAGGAAGACTTGGCCCGGCTGCACCGTGGCGGTGACGACGGCGATGGCTTCCGCTTCGCCGCGGCGGGAGCGCACGGCGACACGTGATCCGGCGGCGATGCCGAGGCGGATGGCGTCGTCGGGGTGGATCTCCGCGGTGAGGACGGTCGGGGCGAGTTTGCGGAGGACGGCGCTCTTGTCCGTGCGCGAGCCGGTGTGCCACTGCGCGGAACTGCCGCGGCCGGTGAGCAGAATGAACGGATACGCGGCGTCGGGCGGCTCGGGCATCGGGCGCGGGGCATCGAAGAGAAAGCGCGCGCGGCCGTCGGGGTGGGAAAAGCGGCCGTCGGCGAAGAGGCGGCGTTCGCGCGGCGGTAGGCGGGGTGAATCCTCCGGGCGAGACATTTGGGGCGGCGGCTCGGCGGGGACGCCTCGCCCTACCTGATCTGCATCCGACCAGGGCCACTGGATGCCGCCGCTTTGCTCGATGTGGTCGTAGTCACGGATGCCGCTGAAATCGCAGGGCTGGCCGGCGGAGAGTTTTTTCAGAATCTGGAACGTGGCGGCGGGCGAGGACCACGCACGAAACACGTCGCCGCAGCCCCAGGCCTCGGCGACGAGTTTGAAAATGGCGAAGTCGCTCAGGGCCTGGCCGGGGGCGCGGGCGACCTTGCGGATTACGCCGAGGCGGCGCTCGCTGTTGATGAGGACGCCGTCTTTTTCACCCCAGCCGGCGGCGGGCAAAACGAGGTGCGCGGCGCGGGCGGTGTCGGTCGTGGCATACATGTCCTGCACGACGAGGAAATCGAGCTTGGCGAGGAGGTCGCGGGCGCGGGTCTGGTTGATCCAGGAGTGGGCGGTGTTGGTTGCGATGACCCAGAGGCCGCGGATCTCGCCGCGCTCGATGGCGTCGAGGATCTGGTCGTAGGCGTAGCCGGTGCGATCGGGAATCCGCTCGGGCCCGAGACCGAGCAGGCCGGCGACGTGGTCGCGGTGCGCGGGGTTGGCGAAGTCGTAGCCGCCGAGGAGCGAGGTGCTGTTGCCAAAGAGACGCGAGCCCATGGCGTTGCACTGGCCGGTGATGGAGTTGGCCCCGGTGCCGGGGCGGCCGATGTTCCCCGTCATCAGCGCGAGGTTGATGATCGCCTGGGCGGTGCGCGTGGCCTCGTGGCTCTGGTTGACGCCCATGGTCCACCAGAAGGAGACGCGCCCGCGGGTGGCGATGATCTCGGCGAGACGGTGCAGCGTGGCGGCGGGCAGTCCGGTTTCCGCGGATACACGCTCGGGGGTGAAGTCGGCGACGAAGGCGGCGAAGGTATCGAAGCCCACGGTGTGCGCGGCCACGAAGTCGCGGTCGACGGCGCCGCGCGCGACGAGGAGGTGGGCCAGGCCGTAGAGCAGCGTGAGGTCGCTCTTGGGCCGGAGGGGGACGTGGAGCGTGGCGGCTTGCGCCGTCTCGGTGAGACGCGGATCGATGACGACGATCTCGGGCGAGCGGCGGTTCATCATCACGCGCTGCCACATGATCGGATGCGCAATGCAGGGGTTGGCGCCAATGAAAACGAGCGCGTCGCTCTCCTCGAAGTCGGCGTAGGTGAACGGCGGGGCGTCGAAGCCGAAGGACTGTTTGTAGGCGACGTGGGAGGTCGCCATGCACTGGCGGGTGTTGGAGTCGCAGTGGAGGCCGCCGAGGCCGAATTTGAAGAGGGCGCCGAGCAGCGCCATTTCCTCGGTGGCGATCTGGCCGGTGCTGAGGAACGCGATCGAATGCGGGCCGTGCGCGTGCTGGATGCGCTTGAAGTGGTCGACGAACGCGGCGAGCGCGCGTTCCCAAGAAACCGGCGCGAGCGGGGCGGACGGATCGGCGGGGTCGCGCAAGAGCGGCGTCGTGGCGCGGTCGGCGGCGGCGAGCGGCGTGAGGGCTTCCCAGCCTTTCGGGCAGGCCATGCCGAGGTTGACGGGGTAGGCGGGATCGGGGCTGAGGTTGATGGCCTGGCCGTCGGGGCCGAGGTGGATCTTCAACGAGCAGCCCGTGCTGCAGAAGCCGCAGATCGAGGTGGCGGTGCCGGCGGGGAGGAGACGCGCGGGCAGGTGGCCGAGACCGAAGTCGGCGGGGCGCTGCACGAGGTCGGCGGTCATCGGACCGGTGCGGGCGTGCAGGAGTGCGTCGAGCGGCGGAATCATTTTGCGGGGACGCCGGGCATCTTCGGCGCGTCAACGGCCCGGAAGAACAGGTATCGTTCGGCGAGTTCGCCGGCGAGCAGGGGCGCGAGCGCGAGCCAGCCGGAACCCACCCACAGGAGGGCGAGCGCGGCGAGAGCGAGGAAACCGCGGATCAGCGCAGCGCGGACGAGCGGGCCGCGTTGGAGCCGAGCGGAGCCGTCGCCGGAGCGGAAGGTGGATGACTCGAGCGCGAGCTTCAGGGCGAGGAGCACCGCGGCGGCGACCGGCGCGACGAACGCCGCTGCGGTCAAGAGAGTCGTTCCGAAGAAACGGGGGAAAGTTTGTCCGGCCCGCCAGAAGCGGCGGCGCGTATCGACGTAGATCATCGCGGAGCAGACGAGGCCGAGGCAGCCGACGACGGCCGCCGCCTGGGCGAGCAGTTCAAAGTCGAGAGTGGCGAGTCGAGGCACAGGCGGCACGAGCGCGGCGAGGACGGTGAGCGGAAACCACAGGCCGAACGCGATCGCCTCGCGCGAGAGCCAGCTCCGGCGCCAGCCGAGGAAGATGCGCCAGGCCCGCAGCGGCTGCCCGAGGTGGAAGACGCTGGCAACGAGGCCGAGGGTGCCCGCGGCCGCTGCCGCCAGCAGGAGTCGAGAGCTGAGAGTCGGGGATGGAGAAAGGGAAAGAACGGCAGCGAGCTGAAGCCCGACCGCGGCGGGCAACAGGGTGAGCATGATCACGAGCGGCCAATGCGCGGGCTGGATGCGCAGGGCCGCGGCGTCGCCGGCGACGAGGTTGGCCGGCAGCGGGCGGGCCGACACGTAGCGCGTGGTGGGGTGCGTGTAGCCCGGATCGGGCGCGGCGGCGAGAAACGCGGAGGTGTCGCAACGCGGCGAGGGCGCCGCGTCCCGATTCACCGCCACGGTTACAATCCGGATCGCGTGGGTGGGGCAGGCCTGGGCGCAGGCCGGGGCTTCGCCGGCGGCGAGGCGGCCGTGGCACAGATCGCATTTGCGCACGATGCCGAGGCGGGCGCTGTATTTGGGGACGTCATACGGACACTTCAGGATGCAATAGCTGCAGCCGATGCACTGGTCGTCGAGGTGCCGGACGATGCCGGTGGCGGGGTCTTTTTCGTAGGCGAGGACGGGGCAGCCGTTGAGGCAGGCGGGATCGGCGCAATGGTGGCACGCGGTGGTGACGGTCTGCGTGAAAGGGTGCGCGGGACTCGGGCTGAGGACGAGGCCGACGTCGCGCCACGTCTCCTCGTCGTCGAGGCCGTTCAGCGAGTGGCACGCGGAGACGCAGGCTTTGCAGCCCGTGCAGGAATCGAGGTCGACTTCGAAGGCGTAGTGCTCGCCGGGGCGAGGGGCGGAAAGCGGGATAAGTGACGAGTGACGAGTGGCGAGTGATAGGTCCGAGCCGGAGGCGTGTGCGGACGCGAAGCGGGCGACCGGGGTGTCGAGGCGCTGCTGCTCCGCTAGGAGCTCGGCGAGGAGGGGAAAAGTTTCGCGCGAGGCGAGCATTGGGCAGTTGCGGGTAGCGAGGAGCCAGTAGGCGGTAGGCGGGAGGCGGGAGGCGGGAGGCGGGAGGCGGTCGGGGCCTGCTCACTCGTCGCTACTCGATGCGCACTCCTTGGGGCTCAATAGACATCCCGCGCGTAGCGCTTGGCGGCCCTGAGGGCCTGGACGTAGTCGGCTGCTTTCGCGGCGGACTTTCCGCCGGCGCGTTCGACGACCGTGTGGAGCGCGGCGTCGACATCCTTGGCCATGCGGCTGGCGTCGCCGCAGACGTAGACGTGGGCGCCGGCCTCGAGCCAGGCCCAGAGTTCGGCGGCGGCCTCGAGCATGCGTTGCTGGACGTAGATCTTTTCCGGCTGGTCGCGGGAGAAGGCGAGGTCGAGGCGGGTGAGGATGCCTTCGCGCTGCAGGGCTGCGAGTTCGTCGCGGTAGAGGAAATCGGTGGCGGCGCGCTGGTCGCCGAAGAAGAGCCAGTTCCTGCCGGTGGCGCCGGCGGCGCGGCGTTCGTGGAGAAAGGCGCGGAACGGGGCGATGCCGGTGCCGGGGCCGACCATAATCATCGGGGTGTCGCCGGAGGGCGGCGGGCGGAAGGCGTTGTTCGAGTGAACGAAGACGCCGATGCGCGACGTGCCCGGCTGGGCGCGGTCGGCAAGGAAGGTGGAGCAGACGCCGGCGCGCGGGCGGCCGTCCTTTTCGTAACGGACGGCGCCGACGGTGAGGTGGACCTGGCCGGCATGGGCGCGCGGCGACGAGGAAATCGAGTAGAGGCGCGGCTGGAGTTTCCGGAGCGTGCCGACGAAGGCGGAGGGCGCGGGTGGCGTGGAGCCGGCGGCGTCGGCTTTGGCGCGCACGAGGACGTCGACGACATGGTGGGGCGGCGGGGGCGCCGCCGTCGCGGCCGGACTGGTCGCGACGAGGGACGGGAACAGGGCGAGCAGCGCGGGGGACGGTTTGCCGAGATCGTAGAACTCGGTGAGCGCGCGGCGGAGCGGGACGGCGGAACCGTCGGGCGCGGGGACGGCCTCCTCGCCGTCGCAGCCGAGGGCGATCAGGATTTCGGATACGAGCGCCGGGCAGTTGTGGGGGATGACGCCGAGGGCGTCGCCGGCGGCGTAGGCGAGGCCGGACGCCGCGAGGTCGAACTCGACGTGGTGGACCTGTTTGGCGGAGCCGGGGGCGTTGAGGTTGCGCGACGCGAGGAGGAGCGCGGGGTAGGGGTTGGAACGTGACCAGGTGGCGGGCGGGATATCCGATTTGAGATTTGAGATCCC
>JBILLY010000269.1:0-6369 GCA_044375835.1 Opitutaceae bacterium | reverse complement strand
CTCCACCCAAGCCGCATCACCGTTCGTCGTCGCGTCCACCGGGTCACGTTCCGCCCGAACCCGTTTTCCCGCAAATTCATTTGCGCCGCATCCTTTGCGGACGTTGCTTCGCCGCCCGCCATCATGATCGGCCTTCGCGACGACTCCGGCTCCGCGCCTCCGCCCGTCAGCCACGCGCCCGCCCTCGCCGCCAAAATCTTCGCCGCGGGCGGCTGGTTGCACGCGGGCTTGAAGCTCGAGCATCGGCCCGAGCAGGAGACGATGGCGCGCACCGTCGCCGCCGCGCTGCGCGACGACGAGCCGCTGCTCTTCGAGGCCGGCACCGGCGTCGGCAAGTCCCTCGCCTACCTCGTCCCGGGCCTCATCCACGCGCTCGACCAGAGCCGCCAGATGATCGTCTCCACCCACACGATCTCCCTGCAGGAACAACTCGAGTCGAGCGATCTGCCGAAATGCCGCCGGCTGTTCCAGTCCGTGCCCGAGCTGCAGCGCTACGCCGCCTTCAAATCCGCCGTGCTCGTCGGCAAGGGCAACTACCTCTGCACCACCCGCCTCGGCCACGCCCTCGCCGACCGCGCCTCGCTTTTCGCCGACGCCGATTACGACGAGCTCCAGCGCATCGCCACCTGGGCGGAGACGACCGAGTCCGGCCTCCGCCACGACCTCAAGCCGCCGCCGCGCGCCGAGGTCTGGGACGCCGTCAACGCCGACTCCTCCTCCTGCTCCCGCAAGCACTGCGACTGCGAAAAGTGTTTCTTCCAGCGCGCCCGCGCCCGGCTCCGCGCCGCCCAGGTCGTCATCGTCAACCACGCCCTGCTCTTCGCCCTCATCAACGCCGGCGGCGCCCGCGCCAACGGTTCCGAGCCCGACACCCGCGGCGTGCTCTTCGCCGACGATTTCGTCGTGCTCGACGAGGCGCACACCGTGCCCGACGTCGCGACGGAAAACTTCGGCCTCGCGCTTTCCAGCTACGGCGTCGACCGCGCGCTCAAATACCTCTTCAACCCGCGCACCAAGCGCGGCCTCTTTCGCAAACTCGGCGGGCCCGAAGCCCAGCAACTCGTCGTCGACGCGCTCGACGCGGCGCGGCTCTTCTTCGATTTCATCGGCAGCTCCCTTCTCGCCCAGCGCCCCGTCGTCCGCGTGCGCGAGACCGGCGTCGCCGAGCCCACGCTCGACGCCCCCCTCGCCGCCCTGCACCAACTGATCGGCAAACTCGCCGACAAACTTGAAGACGGCCGCGAACGCGACGAACTGCTCGAGCAGCGCACCCGCGTGAAATCGCTCCAGGCCGGCGTCACCGAGTGGCTCACGCTCGGCGACAAGGGCCACGTCTACTGGGCCGAGCGCGGCGGCCGGAAACAGACGATCGTCACGCTCCGCAGCGCGCCGATCGACGTCGCGCCCGAGCTGCGCAAACACCTCTTCGGCTGCGGCACGAGCGTCGTCTGCTCCAGCGCCACACTCGCGATGGGCGGCCGGATCGAGCCCTTTGCGGCGCGGCTGGGCGCCGACGGCGCGCGCGCCGTGGCGGTGAAATCGCCCTTCGATTTCGCGCGCCACATGCGCGTCTACGTCGCCACCGACGTGCCGCTGCCCACCCCGCAGGAGGCCCGGCTCGCCCTCGAAGTGCTCGCCGACTACATCGGGTTCTGCGTCGCCAAGGTCCGCGGCGGCACGCTCGTGCTGTTCACCAGCTACACCGACATGCGCGCCGTCGCCGGCCTGCTCGAGGCCCGCTTCCGTGCGGAGCGCCGGCCCTTTCTGATGCAGGGCGCCGACCTGTCGCGCACCGAGCTCGCCCGCGAGATGCGCGCCGCCGGCAACGCCGTGCTCTTCGGCACCGACAGCTTCTGGACCGGGGTGGACGTCCCCGGCGACGCGCTCGCGCAGGTCATCATCACGCGGCTGCCCTTCGACCCGCCCACGCACCCGATCACCGAGGCGCGCTGCGACCATATCCGCGAGACCGGCGGAAGCCCCTTCAACGAACTCACGCTGCCCGACGCGCTGGTGAAGTTTCGCCAGGGCATCGGCCGGCTCATCCGCACCGCGACCGACCGCGGCCTGGTCACGGTCCTCGACTCCCGCGTGCTGGCCAAAAGCTACGGACGCCTGTTTCTCGAATGCCTGCCGCAACCGGAGTATTCATCAATATCTCGGGAAAATCGCGAAACCGCATTTCGTCCTTTCGCCTGAAAAGGACCCGACGTAGCGTCGCCCATGCTTTCGATCCGAGCTGCAGCTCTCTCCGATATCGGCCGCGTGCGGCGCGAGAACGAGGATCGCTATCTCTTCGATGAAAAGGCCTGCATCTTCGGGGTGGCCGACGGGGTCGGAGGTCTGCCCGGCGGCGCGGAAGCGGCCCAACTCACCGTCGACGAAATCGCCGGCGCCCTCTACGCGCAGGAGCCGGACAAAGAGCCCAATCTCGTCACCATCGTGCAACATGCCAACGAGATGGTCGGCCACCTCGGCGCCAAGCTCAGCCCCGCCATGGGCATCGGCTCCACGCTCACTTTCGGAATTTTCGCCGGCGCCAAACTCAAGATCGCGCATGTCGGCGACTCGCGGGCCTATGCCGCGCGCGGCCGGGAGTTCTCGCGCCTGACCGAGGACCATTCCGTGGAAAACGAGGCCCGCATGCGCCGTGCCCGCGGCGAGGTCGTCTACTACCACGAGGCCAACCGCAACGCCCTGACCCGCTGCATCGGCCAACCCACTCCCCCCGACGTCGACGTGATCTCCCGCTTGGTCGATGCCGGCGACCGCTACCTGTTTTGCACCGACGGCGTGACGCGCATGATCCCGGACCAGGAACTCGGCGCCCTGCTCGCCGCGGCGCGGGACCCGAAGACGTCCATCGCGGAAATCGTCGATCTCGCCGTGAAGCGCGGCGGCCCGGACAACGCGACCGGTGTAGTCATCTTCGTGGACGCGGTCTGAACCATGCCGTCGCGGTCCGAGCACTTCGGGACGCTGGTCGCCCGCCAGCCCGACAACGAGATGTTCCGCTTCAGCCTCGCGCAGGCGCTCGCCGCCGAGGGCAAGCCGGCCGATGCCATCCCGCACTACGAGTTTTGCGTCGCGAAGAAGGCGGACTGGATGATGGCCCGCATTCTCCTCGGCAAATTGCTGCTGCAGCTCGGCCGCCGCTCGGAAGCCCGGCCGCTGCTGGAGGCCGCGTTGCAGTTGGCGGTCGACCAGCGGCACGAGGATCCGGAACGCGAATTGCGCGCGCTCCTGGCGGACTTTTGAGCCTCCTCCGGCGGGCCGGAAATTTTGGTTGGATTTTCGGGGCGGAACCTGCACTTTCCGCGACCTGCCACGCCAGAGTAGCTCAGTGGTAGAGCAGAGGACTCATAAGCCTTTGGTCGCCGGTTCAATCCCGGCCTCTGGCACCACTTTCCCGGCCCGATGGCATCCGTAGTCTACCTGCTGCGCGGCGTCACCGGGCGCCACTACCTCGGCTGCACCGACGATTTCCCTGCCCGGCTCGCCCAGCACCAGCGCGGCCACACCCACACCACCGCGCGGCTCGGCCTGCCGCTCGAAGTCGTCGCCACCCGCGAATTCCCGACTCGCACCGAAGCCCTCGCAACCGAACGCCGTCTGAAATCATGGCGCAATCCGGCCAAGGCGAGGGCCTACCTGGAGAACAGTCCGTAGAGCAGCCCCGACTCGTCGGGGTTGGTCGCCGGTTCAATCCCGGCCTCTGGCACCACCTTCCCGGCGCGCGAGCCCATCGCGCGCTTTTTTGCGCCTACTTGGCCGTTTTTGCCGGAGCGGCCGGTTGGTCGAGGAGGAGCCGTGGCATGACCTCCAGCGATCCCTGGTTGAACGGCGGAAACAGGATCAACAATGCGCGCTCACCGGCCTTGAGCGCCACGGTGGCCGCGTAGGATCGGTAGGCGCGGCCTTTGAAGGTCGTCTGCAGCTCGATCTTGGCCGAACGTCCCACGGCGATCGCGGGATTCAGCCCCGCCGCGACCGCGACCGGCGCGGCGTTGACCGTCCCGGCCAGCGCGAGACCACTGAGGTTGATGATCGCCAGCCCACCGGCCGAGAGGCGCAGGGAGCTCTCGTCGACGACCGTAATCTGGTAGCGCAGGCCGCCCGCCCGGGCTGCGTCGGGGAAGGGGGAAAACAACAGCAGCGCGTCGCGCAAGCCGGACGGAATCGCGGCCTCCGCGACCACGGTCGCACCCGTCGCATCGGAAAACCGCAGCGGCATGGGCCCGCGATACTCCGCCTTGGCGGATCGCGCCGTGGGGAAAAAGTGCACCTTCTGCGGCGGGGCGCCCGGGCGAGGCACAAAGGCGAGGTCCGCGACCGGCTGCGCCGCAAACACACTGAAACGGATCGGCGGCGGAGTGGCGGGCTGCGCGGCTCCAAGCGCAACTCCACCGAGCGCGGCCACGCACAGCGCGACGGCAAACGCGGCGACACGCCGCCGGCTCAGAGATCGGCGCGGGTAAGCCATCGGAACGAGACGACTTTGAAACGACGCCCCAGCTGCTGGTTGATCTGGCTCGTCAATGCCGCCGGAGCCACCTCGGGAGCGTCGACGGTCGCCTCCATGTAGTCCGGCTGACGCTGCACCGTGGCCTCGCACCAGGCGCGGCCTTCGATCGCGGCGGTCACCGGATTCAACGACTCCCCGTAGGCACGGATGACAAACGTGTCGGACCGCGCGAAAAGCACCGGCGCAAGCGCGGTCATGATGTCGGCCTGCGTGAGATACTGGGAGCTGAACTCGAGCGGATTGCCGGCGGCATCGCGGTTGATCATCGCGTTGGCGCCGCTCGGGTCGTCGGCAGTGAGAATCGCCTGTTCGAGCAGGCTCGGCGCGCCGGCCGCGGCGGGCGCGATGAACTCCGCCACGGTGCGGAACGGCCCCGACGTCTCCTGCCGCAGCTTGATCGCGGCGGCGATGGCATCGGCGAGCGCGGTCACCTGCGCCGCAGTCAGCGATTTCATGCCCTGCCGAAAGAGGTGCGTCGCGGCGCTCGACGGCGTGGCGGCGGAGCCGGCCGCGAAACCGGCCTCGGCTTGGTAGGTCTCCTGCGCCGTCTGCGAGAAACGGAAGAACTGCGCGTCGCCGGACTGCAGGTCGTCGAACGTCGCGTCGTCGGCCGTGCCCGTGCCTTCGGCGGGTCGGAGGTAGCGGAACGCGCCGCCGTGCGCCGCCGCGGCGGGTTGGGTGGGAAAGCGCACCGACCGGAGCACCGCGGCCCAGGCCACGGGACTGGTGGAGTTGAGGTTGAAGGCCGCGCTTTGCAGCAGGCGCGCCGACGTGCGGGCCTCCGGCAGTGCGCGCAGATCGGCCTCCGTCGGACGATCACCGTTCGCGAGGCGCTGCGGACGCAGGAGCGGATTGGGTAGGACGACTTCGCCCGCGGTCGTCGTGACGGGGACGACGCCACTCGCCAAACCGGTGAAGAAGAAGCGGTCGAACAGCTCCCCGAGCGGGACGCCGTTGAGCGTTTCGGCCACGCCCCAAGAGTTGCCGACCATGAAGGGACGCCGGCCGATCATCCGGAGGTGCTGGAGCGCCCCGATCGAGAGGAGCGGCGCGCGCGGCAACTCGAAGACCGGCACGTCTTCGTTGTAGGTCAGTGAACCCGGTGAGCGATCCAGCAATCGGTCCGGGTTCACCACCGTCGGCAGATTCGCCTCGTCGTAAGCGGCGGGATTGTTGCCGCCCGCCTCCGGCAAATAGGCCTCGGGCGGCACGGTGCGGCGACGCACATCGCGCCCATCCGTCAGCATCCATGTCCCGGGTGCGGCGGGGGTATCGACGCCTTCGGCCAGCCGGAAAACATAGGTGAACTGCTTGCCATCGCGGCTGGCCGGCTGGCTGAGGGTGGAGAAATCGGAAACGAAGTTCACGGACTGGAAGCGCCCGAGGCGCACCGGGCCGCCGCTGCGAAGCGCATTCACCGTGATCACCAGGTTCTCCGAACCGGACACATCGAGATGGACGCTGTCGCCCCCGTCCGCGACGCGGATTCCGGTCAACGGAAACACGACGCCGTCGCCCGACGAGTTGAAATCGCGGGCGCCGAAAAACGAGTCGTAGCCCGCAGCCGGGGCACCGTTGCCGGATTTGTCCTCGATCGAGCGCCAGCTGTGGACGCGGCCGGGCAACCACGAAGCCCGGTCCTCAAGCACCGCCGTCGCCGGCACCGGGGCGCTCGGCCACGGCAGCGAGAGGGTCAGCGGGGAGCCGAAGGTCGCGCTCGGCGAAAACGTGCCGACGACCTGCCCCAACCGCTCGGGGTGATCGTTCACGATGCGGACGTTGTTGGGCAGGCCGGTCACCGTGATCTGCAGATCTTCGGGCACGAGGGCCGCGGTGTAAGGATT
>JBILLY010000245.1:0-6800 GCA_044375835.1 Opitutaceae bacterium | reverse complement strand
CCCGACAACAAGCAGAGCACGCAGAAGATATACTACGTCTCCGATCTGATCTTCTGAGCGAGCCCCGCGGGCGGCGCCGCCGCTTCCGGCGCCCCACCCGGCCCGGCGTTCACTGCGCCGTCGGCGCCGGTGCCGCGGCCCACGGCACGAGCACCGGCGTCGGCGCGCCCGCCTTCAGCTCCGGCAATCCAAGCAGCCGCCGCGCGCCGCCGATCACGCCGTCCCAGTCGAGCGCCGGGCCGGGGTCAATTTTGTTGGTCTGCACGTGATAGTGCCCGAGCACGCCGGCGTAGCGCTTCAGCGCGTCGTCGGGCAGCTTGCTCGTCACGAGCTTGCCCGCCGCGTCGCGCGGGTAGTCGCAGGCCAGCTTGGGAAACACCTTGCACAGCGCGGCCGTGAGCTTCGTCAGCGCCGCGTATTGCTGCGGCGTCAGGTCGTATTGCAGCAGCTCCTTGCCCTGCACCGTGCCGCGCACGAGTTCCGGCCGCGCCGGCCGGCCGGTGAAGTTCGGCGTGTAGATCATCGGGTCGCCGTAGCGCTCGGGGACCTTGAGATACGGCCCTTTTTCGTCGCGCGGATACCACTCCTCCAGCGCCTTGTGCGCGCCCGGCGGATACGCGCCCATGTTGGCGATCTCGATGCCGATGGAGCGGCCGTTCGAGGTCGTCGCGTGCCAGGTCCGCTCCTTGAGGTCGACCGTCTGGTAAATGGTCCCGTCGACATCGAGCATGAAGTGCACGCTCAGCCCGCGCATGTCGTGGAGGATCTTGAAACAGGTCTTGCTGATGCCGGCCACGTCGTAGTGCAGCACGAACTGGTCGACGGTCCGTTGCAGCAGCGGCAGGTCCCAGCCGCCGCCGCGCACGCGCTCGATCTCCTCGGGCGAGAGCCCGTCGCGGCGCAGGTTGTAGCGCGCCGGCGTGCGGATGTCCTTCACGGCGTCCTTGGTCTTCTCCCAGGAGCTTTCCGCCTCCGGGACGAAGCGCCGCTCGACCCGGTAGCCGTCGTAGCCGCGCGGATCCATCCACGTGACGACCCGCGTGCCGGTGTGAAACAACTGCCCCGCCACGATGATCTCGTCGCCTTTGCGCGCGTTGAAGGTCAGCGGCCGCCCCGTCTGGCAGCCCGTCGGCAGCAACAGTCCGACGATCAACAGGGCGAGTCCGGCGCGGCGGAATAGATTTCTCATGGGGAGCGTTGTGCCCGAGCGGAGCCGAACCTCGCGCCCGGCTCAATCGCGTTTGCAGGTCGCGGGCGCGCCGCCCAGCTTCGCGCCATGTCGCTCGTCCGCTTTTACCTGCTGTTTTCCCTCCTCGTCCCCTGCATCGCCGCCCACGCCGCCACGCCGTCCACCGCCCCGGTGCTCCTCGGCAGCGAAGTCCTCGCCGCCGACGGCTTCAAAGCCCTCGCCGGCAAGCGCGTCGGGCTCATCACCAACCCCTCCGGCGTCAACCGCCGCCTCGAATCCACCGTCGAGGTCCTCCGCCGCGCCCCGGGCGTCCAGCTCGTCGCCCTCTTCGGCCCCGAGCACGGCATCTACGGCGACGTCCCCGCCGGTGACAAAATCGAGAGCCGCACCGACACCCGCACCGGCCTGCCCGTCCACTCCCTCTACGGCGCCACCCGCAAGCCCACGCCCAAGATGCTCGCGGGCCTCGACGCCGTCGTCTACGACCTGCAGGACACCGGCAGCCGCTCCTACACCTTCATCAGCACGATGGGCCTCGCGATGGAGGCCTGCGGCGAAGCGGGCATCGAGTTCATCGTCCTCGACCGCCCCAATCCCCTCGGCGGCGAGCGCATCGAAGGCCCGCTCGTCGAACAGGAAAAACTCCGCTCCTTCGTCAGCCAGTGGGACATCCCCTACGTCTACGGCCTGACCTGCGGCGAACTCGCCCGCATGCTCAACGACCGCGGCTGGATCAAAAAGCCCTGCAAACTCACCGTCATCCCGCTCCGCGGCTGGCGGCGCGACATGACCTGGGCCGCCACCGGCCTGCCCTGGGTGCCCGCCTCGCCGCACATCCCGCACGCCGAGTCGCCGCTTTTCCAAGTCGCCACCGGCATGATCGGCGAGCTCGGCTCCGTCAGTATCGGCGTCGGCTATACGCTGCCGTTCCAGACGATCGCGTTGCCGAAACTCGATCCGCACGCCCTCGCCGCGAAGCTCAACGGCTACGGCCTGCCCGGCGTCGTCTTCCGCCCGCTCACCTACAAACCCTACTACGCCGCCTACAAGGACGAGATCATCGGCGGCGTGCAGCTGCACTTCACCGACCCCGCCCGCGCCCCGCTGACCGCGCTCAACTACTACGCCCTCGAGGCCCTCAAGGCCGTCACCGGCCGCGATGTGTTCGCCGAAGCGGTGAAGGCCGGAAAGAAGTTCGACATGTTCGACAAAGTGAACGGCACCGACGCCACCCGCCTCGCGCTGCAGGCCGGCAAATCCGCCGCCGAGATCGTCTCCGGCTGGAAAGCCGGCGAAGACAAGTTCCGCGCCGACCGCGCCAAGTATCTGCTTTACTGAGACGCACGCGTCACCGCTCCGCCGCTGCGCGGGCAGCCCTTCCGCCGGCCGGGCGCACCGCGTCGGAAAACACCCTCGTAGATCCGCGCCAGCGGCAACGTGAGGCCGATCGAGCGCAGCTCCACGACCGCGTCCGCCGCCGTCACCACGCGCGGCGCCCAGCCTTCCGCGCGCCGGTGCAGCGTCACCTCCCGCGTCTCCTGCGCGACGAGCACGTAGTCCTCGAGCGACGCGATTTGCGGGTAATTCAGCAGCTTCTCCCGCCGGTCGATATTCTCCGTCGACGGCGACAGCACCTCCACGATCAACGCGGGTTGCCGCAGGAAACAGCGCTCCACGCCGTCACGCCCGCACGCGACCATCACGTCGGGATAGTAGAAGATATCCTCGCGGTTGATCTCCAGCCGCACCTTGAAATCCGACATGAAGGCCTTGCCGGGCCCGCCCCGCAGATGCGCGTGAAAGGCCGCAAAAGCATTTCCCGCAATCGTATTGTGGGCCTCGCTCGAGCCCGCCATCGCGTGGACGCGGCCACCGATGTAGTCGTGCCGCACCGATCCGTCCGCCTCGAAACGCAGGTAGTCCTCGACCGAGAGCGGCGGCGTCGGAGGTTCGGCTCCCATGCCGCGAACCGTGGTTCTCACCCGCAGCGAAGCAAGCGCCAGCTGGGCAGCGCCGCTCGCGCACCGACCGCGGCCACGGCGCGCAACTCCGGCGGCTATTTCGCCGCCTTCTTGCCGAACTCCGGGTCGGGCCGGATCAGCGCGGTCACCACGAAACTGGGGATCGTCGCGATGATCACCCAGACGAAGAAGTGCCGGTAGCCGATGAGTTCCTGGATCCAACCCGTGAACATGCCGGGGATCATCATGCCCAGCGCCATGAAGCCCGTGCAGATCGCATAGTGCGCGGTCTGGTGCTCACCCTGCGCGATGTAGAGCATGTAGATCATGAAGGCCGCGAAGCCGAACCCGTAGCCGAACTGCTCCACGGCGACGCAGGCGTTGACGACCACGAAATTCTCCGGCGCCGCGTAGGCGAGATACACATACACGAGGTTCGGCACGTTGATCGCCGCCACCATCGTCGGCAGCCAGTATTTCAGGCCGTTGCGCGCCGCGCAGAACCCGCCGAGCAGGCCGCCGAGCGTCAGCGCCACCACCCCGACCGTGCCGTAGACAAAACCGACCGCCCCGGTCGAGAGCCCGAGGCCCCCGGCCTCGCGGGTATCGAGCAGAAAGAGCGACGCGATTTTCACCAGCTGCGCCTCCGCGAACCGGTAGAGCAGCAGAAACGCGAGCGAGCGGAGCACCATCGGCTTGCGAAAGAAGGACGCGAAGGTGCCGAAAAACTCCGCGAGCGGATTGCCGCGCGGCCGCGCCGCGCCCGCGGTGTCGGCCGCCGGCTTCGGCAGCACGAAGCGGTGATACACGCAGAACACCACGAACAGGCCGCCGAGCGTGTAGAAGGTGAGCGCCCAGGCCCAAGGAATGTCGCCGGAGCGCGCCACAAACACCGCCTCGCTCGCCGCCCGGTTCTTCGGGTCGAGCTGCACCACGACCATCGCCGGCTTGTTCCAGTTTTCCCGCGTGAAGACGAAGCGTTCCCCTTCCAGCAGTCGCACGCCCTTGTCGCCCGTCTCGCGGCTCAGATTCACCACCACGTCTTTCGCGGGCGGTCCGCTCAACGACACAAGAAACACGCCCGCCTGCCCGGCCGGGCCTGATCGCGTCGCCGCCGGCTTCGGCTCCCCGAACGTCGACCGAATGAAGGTCTCAAGCGGCGTCACCACCGCGCGGCGCCACCACGAGGGCGCGGTTGCGGCGTTCGCCCCGCCGCCGGCGGCAGTGGCCGCGACCGGCGCGGCGGTGAGACCGGCCGCTTGATTCCACGCGCGGGCGCGCGCCGTGAGGTCGCCCGACGGCACCGTCGGATTGGCCGCGGGATCGAGTGTCAGCTCGGCCGGCGCCGCCACGAGGCGCAGCGGCCCGCCCGCCGGCGCGGGCGCGACGGCGGCGGGATCGGGCACCGCCACGGCGCCCGCGCCCGGCCGCGCGGCCAGTTTCAACTCCAGCTCCGGCAATCCGGTGCGCGCCTCGATCGCGCCGGCGAGCATGATGAGCAGGCCCTGGCCCGCGATCATCGCGAGCCGGTAAAAGGTGCTGCGCACGCCGACGAACCACGCCTGGTCGTGGGGATTGAGCGCGAGCATGTAGAAACCGTCGGCGGCGATGTCGTGCGTCGCCGACGCAAAGGCCATCAGCCAAAAGATCGCCAGCGATACCTTGAAGAACGCCGGGCCGGGCAGCGTGAGCGCCACGGCGCCGAGCGCGGCGCCGACGAGCAGCTGCATCAGCACGACCCATTGCCGCTTGGTGCCGAGCAGCTCGACCAGCGGACTCCAGAGCGGCTTGATGACCCAGGGCAGGTAGAGCCAGCTCGTGTAGAGCGCGATGTCCGTATTCGAAACGCCGAGACGTTTGTAGAGGATGACCGACATCGTCATCACGACGACGTAGGGGATGCCCTGCGCGAAATAGAGGGAGGGTATCCAGGCCCAGGCTCCGCGGGCGGCGGGGCGGTCGGCGACGGGGGCGGAAGGGGCGGTCATGAGAGCGGGCGGGTGGCGCGGCGGAACCGGGACGGAGGCGGACGAAGGCTCAGGTGAGCAGGCCCGCCTTGCGTTTCAACGCGAGCACGCGGGCGCAGGAGGCGTCGATGCGCGCTTCCGGGATCCGACCGGACGTCACGGCGCGCTCAAGGATGCCGACGGCTTTGGGCGCGATGTCCGGATCGTAGCTGAGGTTGTTGCCGAAGCAGAGCACATCGATGCCGGCCTCGAGCGCGAGCGGCACGGATTTTTCCAGGCCGTAGTGGCTGGAGATCGCGCGCATCTCCATGTCGTCGCTCGTGATCACGCCGCGGAACCCGAGCTGCTCGCGCAAAATCCCCGTGATCACGGCCGGCGAAAGCGTCGCGGGCCGCTCGGGGTCGAGGCGTGCGTTGAAGACGTGCGCACTCATCACGACGTCGCAGAGGTCGGCGGCGATCAGCGCGCGGAACGGCTCCAGCTCGCGCTCGTGCCACGTGGTCGTGACGTCGACGAGGCCGAGGTGGGTGTCGCCCTTGGCGCTGCCGTGGCCGGGGAAATGTTTCGCGCAGCAGAGCACGCCGTGGGCGCGGTGCGCGCGGACAAACTCGGCGGCATGGCGCGCGACGGCGGCCGGATCGGCGGCGAAACTGCGGCGCTTGCCCTTGATGATCGGATTGTCGGGGTTGGCGTCGAGGTCGACGACGGGCGCGAGGTTGAGATTGAGGCCGACGCTGCGGAGCGTGCGCGCGATCGTCTCGGCGTGCCGGTAGGTCTCCGCCGGCTGGTCCAGGCGGCCGAGCTCCTCGTGCGAGATGCTGTCGGGAAAGCCGTAGATCGCCTTGAGGCGGTTCACACGGCCGCCCTCCTGGTCGATGGACGTGAGCAGCGGCAGGCGGGCGCGGGCCTGGAGATGCGCGAGCAGCTCGGTCACCTGCGCGGGCGACTCGATGTTGCGCTTGTTGGCGGTGCCGTCGGCCATCTCCTGGTCGAAGAGGATCACGCCGCCGACGCCGAGTTCGGCGACGTCGCGCACGGCGGGCGCGATCTCGGCGGGGCGGAGACCGCGGAAGCCGACGTTGATGAGCTGGGCGATTTTTTCGCGCAGCGAGAGGGCGGTGAGAGCAGGAGCGGAAATCATGCGCACGAAGGCGCCGCGCGCGGCGGCGTGCCGGGAGCAGAGCCGGCGGACGGACGCGTCACAACCGGAAAGGCGTCACCGGCGCTTGCGGCGAACGATGGGCCGGTTGGGACAACGCAGGGGCGTGCTTGGAGGTAGGGACCGGACACATGGGTAACACTCGGACCGGAATTCCGACGCCGCGCGGCGCCGGACCGGCGTCACACGGTGTAGGGAAAACGCACGCGCGGGTCGTGCGCGGGAAAGTCGCGCGTGTTGCGCGTGACCAGGATGCACCCCTCGACCTCGGCGCTGGCGAGCACGATGGCATCGGGCAGTTTGAGTCGGAGACTTTGCCGCAACTCCACGGCCCGACGAGCAACGTCTTCGGTGAGTTCGACGCGCCCGATCGACCGCAGCAAAGTCTCGGCCGCCTTTCGTTCGCCGGCGGTGCGCGCTCCGGCCAGCAACTCGATGAAAGCAATGATCGAGCAAAGCGGACGCCGGTAGCGGGCAAGCTCCTCGCGCGCAGCCGGCAGTCCCTGCAAGTAGTCGATCAGGAC
>JBILLY010000614.1:0-3715 GCA_044375835.1 Opitutaceae bacterium | reverse complement strand
CCTTCGACGACATCAACGAAGCGCTCCCCGAGTCGGTCGAAAACCAGGAGGAAATCGATAACGTCCTCTCCATCCTCCAGAACCTCGAGATCGAGATCCTCGAGCCGGACCAAGTCGAGGACTACAAGCAGCGCATGGAGGAAGCCGAGGAGGAGGAAAGCCGCTCCTCGCAGAACGACATCCTCGACGATCCCGTCCGCATGTATCTCAAGCAGATGGGCCAGGTCCCGCTGCTGACCCGCGAGCAGGAAGTCGAGATTTCCAAGCGCATCGAGACCGCCGAGCTCAAGGCCCAGGAAGCCCTCTTCCAGGCGTCCGCCATCGGCGCCTACATCGGCGGGCTCGGCCAGAAGCTCCTCAACCGCGAGGAACGCTTCGACCGCGTCGTCATCGACAAAAAGATCGAGTCGCGCGAAGTCTACTTCAAGGGCCTCGAGAAACTCGTCGAAAACACCCTCGATTCCGAGAGCAACGTGGCCGAGGCCTGGACCGAATACCAGCAGGCCAAGGGCGAAGCCGAAAAGAAAAAGATCCACGCCAAGTTCAAGAAGCGCGAGAACGTCCTCCGCTCCTTCTTCGGAAAATTCTACTTCAAGCTGAAGGTCTACGAGGAATACCTCGAGGGTCTGAAACCCGTGCTCGAGGAAATCGATTCGCTCCACCAACAGCTGGAGCGCGCCAAGCACCCGAAGACGAAGAAAGACGCCGCGATCGACACCAAGGTCGTCAACGCGCGCCTCAAGCAGATCGAGATCCAGCAGCGCATCCCGCCGCCCGAACTCATCGCCGTCGTCAACCAGACGATGGTCCACGTCCGCGAGGCCCACAAAGCCAAGACCGAGATGGTCGAGGCCAACCTGCGCCTCGTCATCTCCATCGCCAAAAAATACACCAACCGCGGCCTCTCCTTCCTCGACCTCATCCAGGAGGGCAACATGGGCCTCATGAAGGCCGTCGAGAAGTTCGAGTATCGCCGCGGCTACAAGTTCTCCACCTACGCCACCTGGTGGATCCGCCAGGCCATCACCCGTTCGATCGCCGACCAGGCCCGCACCATCCGCATCCCGGTGCACATGATCGAGACCTTGAACAAGGTCATGCAGGTGCAGAAACAGCTCCTGCAGGAATACGGCCACGAGCCCACGCCCGACGAGGTGGCCGACGAGATGAATCTCCCGGTCGAGCGCGTGCAGCAGATCATGAAGATGGCGCAGCAGCCCATCTCGCTCCAATCCCCCGTCGGCGACGGCGACGACACCAGTTTCGGCGACTTCATCGAGGACAAGAGCGCCGAGAATCCCTACGACATGACGGCCTACTCGCTCCTCCGCGAGAAGATCATCGACGTTCTGGATACGCTCACCGAGCGCGAGCGCCGCGTGCTCTCCCTGCGCTTCGGCCTCGTCGACGGCTACAGCCGCACGCTCGAGGAGGTCGGCAAGCAATTCAAGGTGACGCGCGAACGCATCCGCCAGATCGAGGCCAAGGCTCTACGCAAGATGCGCCACCCGACGCGCATCCGGCAGCTCCACGGTTTCTTCGACGCCGAGCAGATCGACAACGCCCAGAACCTGATGAAGGTCGCCGCCACCGCGCGCCCGCCCGGCAGCCCCGGCGCCGCGCCCGGCGGTCCCCTCGGCGGTTTGGGCAGCCCGTTGCCGCACGGCGGGCCGCTCGGGTCCGGCAGCCTCCCCGGCGGCCTCGGTTTCCCGTTGCCCAAGCTCTGACCTTCAACTGTCCCCGCGTCGCCCCCCGCGTCGCATGAAAATCACCGCCGCGTCCGCCGTGCCGCTGGCGGTGATTTTGTTTTTCACCGGTTGTCGCACCCGGCTCGCGCGCCCGCCCGACCCGGGCCCGCCCGCCGCCGGGAAGTCCGCCGCACCGGCCGCCCCCGCCGCGCCGGCCGACGATGCGCCGCTTGCCCCGAGTCCACGGCTGATCGTCGGCCGGATCACCGCCGTCGACGCCGCGCGCGGCTTCGCGTTCGTCGAACTCGCCGCCGAAGCGCCCGCCATCGCCCTCGTCGCGGATACGGAGCTGATCGCGCGCACGCTCGATCTGCGGGAGACCGCGCGGCTGCGCGCCTCGCGTTACCTGCGCGGCCGCATGCTCGGCACGAACGTCGCCCGCGGCCGGCCGCGCGTCGGCGACGAAGTCGTGTGGCTCGCGCCGTGATCGCGCCGCTTTCCCGCTTTACAGGTCTGTCGACCAGCCTACCTTCCCCCGCACTATGGCAACGTCCTCCGCCTTCTTCGCGGGCTTCATGGGCTTGGGCCCAACCGAACTGATCGTCATTTTGGTCATTCTGCTCGTGCTCTTCGGCGGCGCCAAGCTTCCGGGCCTCGCCAAGGGCATCGGCCAGTCGATCAAGGAATTCAAAAAAGCCTCGAAAGAGGAACCCGAGGCCGAAAAACAGCCCGAGCCCGCCAAGCCCCAGCCCGTCGCCGCCCCCGCTCCGGTCGCCGCCCCCGCGGCCCAAGCCCCCGCGCCGACCACCAAGCCGTCGGCCTGAGGCCTTCCGGCAACTCTCCCCTCTCCCGGCGCGCCGCTTTCGGCGCGCCTTTTTTTCGTCAACGCACCGCATCCGGCGTCGTCGCCGCCGCCCCCTCGTCCTCGCCGCGCGCCCGCAGCCAACGCTTGAAGGCCGTGATCTGCACCGGCGTCGCCAGCACGAGGATCTCGTCCCCCGCCCGCAGCACCTCCTGCGCGCCCGGATTCAGGATCCGCAATCCCCCACGCCGCACACCCGCCACCTGCACGCCGTGCTGCTGCGCCGGCGACAACTCGCCGAGCGACTTGCCCGCCGCCGCGCTCCACGCCGGCACCGTCAACGCCTCCATGCGCACTTCCTCGAAGACCGAATCGCTGCTCGGCGCGCCCGATACCGCGCCGAGAAACGCCTTCCCCGCCGATACCTGCTCCGTCGTGCCCATCAGCAGCACCTTGTCGCGCGGATAGAGCACCGCCTCCGGCGCCGGCAGCGGGATCATGAATCCCTGCCGCTCGATGCCGACGACCGAGCACCCGAAGCGCGCCCGCAGCCCCAGCTCCGCGATCGGCTTGCCCTGGCAATCCGCGAGATCGGGCAGCGTGCAGTCCACCATGTGCAGGTTCCACTCACCGTGCGGCTGCAGCCACGGCGCCGTCGTCGTGGTCATCTTCGCGTCCCCCGTCTCGATCACGCTCAGAATCTCCACCTCCATCTCGCTGTGCCAGTAGATGAGTTTTCGGCGCAGCACGATCAGCGCAACCGCCGCCACCGCCGCGCTCACCAGCAGCAGCCACTTCGCCGTCCCCTCCGCCGGCAAAATCGCCGCCAGCCACAGATACATCGCCCCGCCGAAACCGATCTTCAGCCCCGTCTCGATCAGCGGCCGCAGGCGCTTCGCCCCCGGATGCCGACGCGTGGAAATTTCCGCGTAGACCATCGCCATCGCGGCCAGGTTGCGCCAGATCGCCACCACCGGCGCCAACACCGTCAGCGTGAGCACCGTCCAGAAGGTCAGCTGCAGGATCTCCGGCGACGGGGGGGGGGGGGGGCGCCCCCGCCCGCGCCCCCCCCCCCCCGCGCCCCCCCCCCCCCACCCCGGGGAACTCTCTTGCCAGCCATCGACGCGCAAAGGTCGCCTTCGCCACGCACACCATGACACCCCAACCAGCGGTCTACGGCTCCGCGCGCGCGTCGCTCGGGGGAGCGAGCGGCAGCCGCGCCGTC